>JAYSYV010000280.1:0-2083 GCA_043727245.1 Chloroflexota bacterium
CTGCCGGGCGCAGCTATCCCAGACAGCCACGTAAACCAGCGAACCCAGCAAATTGAGGGCCAGAGCCAGCAGCAGCCAGCCCCAGTTAGCTTCGTTCAGGGCTTGCCACAGGTCTGCCCGGTTCTGGTAAAGCGCCCAGAGCATTAGACCCAGTACCACTAAGACCGCACCCACCTGTACTACGCGCCAGACCGTCTTTTTCAGGCCGGCCTTACCGGCGGGCTTTTCGGTGTCTGCTGGGACAGCCTCGCTACTTTCCGGGGCAGTTGTGACACTGGAAAACTCAGTGTTGTTGGCTGTCAGGGTAGGGTTGAGGTTTTCGATGTCAGGCTGTTTATCTGTATCCTTTAAGTTCAATTCTTTTCTTCTGTAGAATTCCTGTAACTAAACCAACGCTCAACTTTTGCCAGGTGGGTTTTTAATCCGGTCGGTATAGATGCGGCCAAAAGCGCTCAGGTTGGCTCCCGGTGTGGAGTTATCGAATAAAGAAATGCCGCCAAATATATCGGAAAAGCCTTCCGGCTCGCCGTAACTGGCGAAAAGGAACCAGCGGTCAATTTTGAGCCGGGCCGCATTATTTCCCAGCCAATCCAGTGTGCCGGTCAGGTATTTTTCCAATAAATCCTGCCGGTAAGTGCCACGGGTTACGGCGGTATAGGTTCCTGCTTCGGTTTTTTGCCATTCCAGGCCATCGTAACCCCAGACCACCCCGAACTCGGTCAGCCAGATCGGTTTGCCTCTGGTAGCCGCTGTGCTATCCAGGTAAACCCGAAAAGATACTAGCTGGCGAATGTCCTGGGCCTGGTTGATTAAGGGCAGGTGTCCCCAATCCAGGCTATAAGTATGGATGGTCCAGGCATCAAAGGGTAATTCGGTCCCGTAGCGGCTCTGGTAGACTTTGCGAAGCTGGTCCAGCCAGACCCGACCGGCGGTAAAACCGGGACAGACCTGGCACGTATCGTCAAAATTTAGAGTATTTGGCCCTATAATAGTGGCCTGGGGGTCGGCGGCGCGGATTACCCGGTTTGCTTCATGTAGGGCTTCGGCGTAGACTTCCGGGGTCGTGTCGTCCTGACCGGGCGTGTTGGGTTCATTACCGATCAGCCAGTAAGTAGGTTTCTGGAACCGGCCCGTCTGCTGGACGAACTGCATCCATAGCTTAAAATCGGCGGAATTTACCCCACCGTGCCAAGTTCTGAGCATATAAATCTGCCTGGCATCGGCTTTAATTCCGGTTGGCCGGTCGGGCGTATACTGATACCACCAGCGGGCCTGGCTCAGTTCCAGCGCCCGGTTGAGGCTGGCCGTCTTATTGGCCTCTTTTTCCAGACCCGTTACGATCAGGCCGTAGCGTTCGTCAACTGCCCCCGAGGCTCCGCCCGCTGGCGGGATAGAGGTGTTTACACCGATACTAGGAGTTGAGCCGCTGCTGGTTGGGCTATTTTGGATTGCCGGGGTTGGACTGGCCGTTAAACGTGGTGTCGGGCCATTCTGGACCTTAGGAGTAATCAGGTTAATTTGTATAGGGGTGGTCGGACTATTCTCGACTTTAGCAGTAGGATTTGGAGCAATAGGGGTATTCTGTACGCCTGCGGTGAGACTTAACCTTGCGGTCGGGGTAGGCTGGACTTTAGCAGTAGGATTTAACCCGGCAGTTGGGCTATTCTGCAAGCCGGTGATAGGACCTGGAGTGACCGTAGGATTATTCTGGGTAGTGGTGGACGGGCTGGTCTGTACGCTGGTATTCTGCGTTCTGGCGGTGGTCCGAGCCAGGCTGACGGCCGGTGTGCCTATTACAGGCTGGTAGCCGGTGGCTTTAGTAGTCTCCGGTCCAATGGCTTTGTTGCCGTTGGATGAGTTCAAGATAACGGCCAGGCCTGCCCCGGTTAGGACTAAAATAACCAGGACAATACCTGATAACGCCACCAGATTTATTTTATTTGCCGGACCCGGTGACTTTTTCATTTTTCAAACGCTTTCTCAGGAACAATTCGGCCAGACCCAGGCCCGCTCCCAGGCTGTAGGCGGCTACGCGCAAGTTTAACATTAACCAGCTTGTCAGAGCCAGTTTTACCCCCCCGGC
>JAYSYV010000281.1:0-2083 GCA_043727245.1 Chloroflexota bacterium
AGGGCTTTATCAAGCTGGTCCTCAACGGCAAAGGTGACGAAATTTATGGGGCGCACTTCGTGGGCGGCCAATCAACCGAGATGCTGGCCGAAATAACCCTGGTGATGCAGCACAAACTTGGGATTGGCGGCATTCTGGATACTATTCACGCTTACCCGACCATCGCCAGTGGTTTGCAGTCGGCGGCTTTTGAAGCTTATCTTTCTTCGAGTTCATTGGCAACAGCCAGAAAAGTTTTGCGCCCCATAAATTCTTTAAGGGGCTAAAGAAGCTCTTTTTGAAGCCGCTCCGCAATAGCATCTCTTACGTTTCGGTAAACGGCTAGTTGTTGTTCTTCAGTGCCGGTAGTTTTGGAAGGATCAGGAAAGCTCCAGTGCAGGCGATGCCTGGCCCCTGGGAAAATCGGGCAACTCTCGTTGGCCTGATCGCAAACGGTAATAACATAATCAAAGGGTTCTCCAAGATACTCGGTTAAAACTTTAGAACGCTGGCCGGAAATATCAATCCCTTTATCGGCCATGACTTTAATTGCCAGGGGGCGGACGTGTGTAGCTTCAGTTCCAGCGCTAAATACTTCAAACTGGCCCTTGCCTGATTCGCGAAGTAAACCCTCGGCCATCTGGGAACGCGCCGAGTTGTGCGTACACAGAAATAAAACTCGTTGCATGGCTACCTTTCTCCATTTACATGTTGTTTACACAAACCAAAAGAAGCTACTTTTCCCGACATTACTTCTCAACCGGTTCTCTGGTTGATTTAGTCTGAGCTTGTAAATATTTATCGCTAAAATCAACCCCGATATTAGTAGGACAGCCTGCATCAATTCCATCAGCAAGAGCAGCCGGGTTGAAACTTAATTCCGAACCAAAATAGCGCCGCTGGAAGTAAAGAGCCACATTGACCAGGCCAATAAGGACCGGCACTTCCACCAGCGGACCAATAACCGCTGCAAAAGCCGCCCCGGAATTGATTCCAAAAACGGCTATGGCGACCGCAATGGCTAACTCAAAATTGTTGCCGGAAGCCGTAAAAGCGACAGTCGCCGTTTTTGAGTAGTCCGCCCCCACCCGCCGACCCATCCAGAAACTGACCAGGAACATAATGACAAAGTAAATACATAGCGGTATGGCAATTCTCACTACATCCAGTGGGATTTGAACAATCAGGTTGCCTTTGAGGCTAAACATTACCAGAATGGTAAAAAGCAGCGCTATAAGGGTAATAGGGCTTATTTTGGGAATGAATTTCTTCTCGTACCACTCTCGGCCTTTTTGTTTGAGTAACACAAACCGGGTCAACATACCGGCCAGGAAAGGAATACCCAGGTAAATGAAGACGCTCTGGGCAATATCCCAGATACTAACCTGGACCAAGCTACCCTTTAAGCCAAAAACAGGCGGCAGAACCGTAATAAAAAACCAGGCGTAAACACTGTAGAAAAGCACCTGGAAAATGCTGTTGAAAGCTACCAGGCCCGCCGCATACTCACTATCACCCTTTGCCAGTTCATTCCAGACAATCACCATAGCGATACAGCGGGCCAGACCGATCATTATAAGGCCGGTCATATATTCCGGCTTATCCGGTAAGAGTAGAATTGCCAGGAAGAACATCAGAACCGGTCCAATTAACCAGTTCTGGACCAGCGAAATCAGTAAAATTTTCCAGTTACGGAAAACATCGCCCAGTTCTTCGTATTTGACCTTAGCCAACGGCGGATACATCATCAAAATAAGTCCAATTGCGATTGGTATATTGGTAGTACCAACCTGAAATTGGTTAATGAAACTTTCTGCACCGTTTACAAAATACCCGATGCCGACCCCTATCGCCATAGAAGCGAATATCCAGACCGTTAAATACCGGTCCAGGAAAGAAAGTTTTTTCGCCTTTTGTTCCTTCAAGCTCACCCTATATCCTTTTCTCTAACAATAATTCTAATAATTACCTGGTTAGTTACTTATTACAACCACTTCAATACAAACCAAATCAAATGTTGACTGATTGATACATGTCGATATATTCGCATAAGCAGATTCTACCGGTTATATTGATGTTTGTCAATACTACTGCGGATAGTCCT
>JAYSYV010000282.1:0-6484 GCA_043727245.1 Chloroflexota bacterium
CTTTCAGGAGTTGCCAACAGCTCTAACGGTAATCTTAGTGGGAACCGCTCCGGCATCGGCACTGTTATAGATACTAGCTCACTCTCCGGCGCTATCACCACCGCCCCAATTTCTGGCAGTGGCAGCGGTGGCGGGGCTAATTCAGCCGCCCCGACTTTGCCCACTCGGACCTTTGCGCCCGCCCCACCTATCTTGCAGGTAAATGGGCAGTCTGGCCGGGTTTACCAGGTCGCTTTCAGCACTGACGGCAAATCCCTGGCGACTGCCAACGACGATAACTCGGTCCGGTTGTGGGATGCCGCCACCGGTAAGCAGACTATGGCTTTCTGGGGCCATACCGGATCGGTTTATACCCTGGCTTTCAGCCCGAACGGTCAGTTCCTCGCCAGTGCCGGAGCCGACCGCAGCGTTTTGCTGTGGAACATCGCTACAGGCAAGCTGATACGTAAGATTATCGGCCATACCGCCGAAATTAATTCCGTAATCTTTAGCCCCGGCGGGCAAATCCTGGCGACTGGCTCGACCGATTTAACCATCCGGTTATGGGACGTAAATACCGGTCAACAGGTCGGTATCGGCCAGGGACACCAGGGGCCAGTCCAGACGGTTGTTTTCAGCCCGGACGGCAAGACCCTGGCTAGCGGCGCAGACGACCAGTTAATTATGCTCTGGGACTTGAATTCTTTGAGCAAGCCCACTCTACGCGCCACCCTCAAAGGCCATACCAGCCGGATTTTCCTGGTGGCTTTTAGCCCTGACGGTAAACTCCTGGCTAGTGCCAGCCTGGATACCAGCAATAATTTGAAGGTCTGGGATTTGGGGGCCGGTAAAGAACTGGTCAACCTGACCGGCCACGACCAGGCGGTTTATTCGGTAGTTTTCAGCCCTGAAGGAAAGCTGCTTGCCAGCGGCGGCCTGGACCGGACTGTACGGTTGTGGGATCCCAACAGTGGCACTCTTTTAGGGACTTATACCGGCGCGAGCGGCACTATCACCAGTATCGCCTTTAGCCCCGACGGCAAAACGCTGGTCGGTGCGGGCGTAGACCAAATCATCCGGCTCTGGAAAGTTGACCCTTCTTAAGCCTGTAAATCAGCTATTAACCGGACGGGAGAGTTTATTCTCCCGTCTTTTTTGTACTTTTTAGAGGCATAACTTCACCTTCCGGCTAAATTCCTTTTCAATTTCGCATTCCAAACCAGAGTGCTATAATTGCCCCGTCTTGTGGCAGATGCATATTTAACGCTATTACTTTATGATAATCAGCTCCAAAAAATATAAATATCTGTTTAACCTTATCCAGAAAGGGAAATTTAAATGTGTTATGACGACCAGGCTCGACCGCCCTTGCCACCAGGACCGAGCGGTGAGGCCAACGGCCAGGATATAATGCTGACCGCCGCCGATGGCGCTAACTTTGCCGCTTATGTGGCCGTACCGGCCCAGGTGGCTACCAACCGGGTAATTATCTATCCCGATGTGCGCGGGCTGCACCTGTTTTATAAGGAACTGGCTTTGCGCTTCGCGGAGATTGGCATCGCGGCTGTAGCGGTGGATTATTTCGGACGCACCGCCGGGCTGACTCCCAGGGACGACACCTTCGAGTATATGCCGCACGTACAGCAACTCACTATTGAGTCTGTCCTGCTTGATGTAGAAGCTGCTAAAAATTACCAGGCTGAAAATATTGGCCCATCTCAGAAAACTTATGTGGTCGGTTTCTGTATCGGCGGGAGTCTGGCTCTTATGTCCGGGACCGAACCGAGTTTAGGGGCAGCCGGGCTGATTCCCTTTTACGCCGGACTTAACCGGAAATTCGGGGATAAAGGTTCGGTCCTGGATAACGCCTCTAAGGTTCTTTACCCGGTGTTGGGCCTGTTTGGCGGAGCCGACCAGGGCATTCCGGTGGAGCAGGTCAACCAGCTAGAAGACAGCCTTAAAGAGGCCGGAGTGCCAGAGAAGATTATTAGCTATCCCGGCGCGACTCATAGCTTCTTCGACCGCCGGGCCACCGAATTTGCCGATGCTTCGGGCGATGCCTGGCGGCGGATAATTAATTTCATTTCAAGCGGCGAACCTGCGGGGGAGTAGTCAGTGGCAAAAGCCTCCAGGGTAGTATAACGCATTAGAGTTGCGTACCTGTTTTTAAGTTCACTATATAAAAAGCAAGGCGAGTCAGTTGACTCGCCTTGCTTTTATAATACTTGTGGGAAATTGGGTCGCGCTATACTCGTGTCCGGCCAGTAAGCAGGTTGTAGGCAATGATTATAATCGCTACCACCAGCAAGATATGAATTAAACCACCCGCGATATTTGCGACAAAACCGATCAGCCAGAGTACTACTAACACTACCGCAATAACATATAAAATCGAAAGCATCGTTCTTCTATCCTTTCCACATCATTTTCTCACAGCCAAATTGCAATTTTCAAGCCGAGGCTTTTGCCTGGTTGCTAAACTTAAAGGCATTTCTTGTGCCAATACTCAATATTGTGTAATCAAACTTAAGTTCCCGGTTTATCCGGTATACCCTCGCCCTGCTGCTGAATGAGCTTGGCAACCAGGCCAGTCCAGCCGGTCTGGTGACTGGCTCCGATGCCCGACCCATCATCGCCGTGGAAATACTCGTAAAATAGGATATAGTCGCGCCAGAGGGGGTCTTTTTGAAGCATTTCGTTCATGCCGTTGAAAGGCCGTTTGCCCTGGGTATCTTTTAGAAAGAGTTTTATTAAGCGTCGGGAAAGTTCGTCGGCTACTTCCAAAAGCGATAGCATTTTGCCGGAGCCAACCGGACATTCGACTTTGAAGTGGTCCCCGTAGTAGTGGTGGAATTTTTGGAGCGACTCTATCAAAAGAAAGTTGATCGGGAACCAGACCGGTCCGCGCCAGTTGGAATTGCCGCCAAATAAACCGGTCCGGGATTCGGCGGGCCAGTATTCGACCTCGTGGTTTATACCAGCGACCGGCAGGATATAGGGATGCTCCAGGTGATACTTGCTCAGGGAGCGGATACCATACTCGCTCAAAAACTCGTTGGGGTCGAGCATCCGCTTTAAAAGCTGCTTCATGCGGTGGCCGCGCACCAGAGCCAGCAGGCGCAAGTCGCCCTGGCCCTGCTCGTGCCAGCGCGAAACCAGCCCGGCCAATTTAGGCCGGTTGTTCAGGAACCATTCCAGGCGCTGCCGGAAACCGGGCATTTTTCCCAGCAGGTCCGGGTCAATCGTTTCGACTGCCAGCAGGGGAATCAGGCCCACCAGCGAGCGGATTTTGATAGTAGTATAGTCGTCATTGGGCAGATGTAGCACGTCATAGAAAAACTGGTCGGGGTCGTCCCAGAGTGAGATGCCGGAGTTGGCGATATTGTTCATAGCCCCGGCGATGTAAAGGAAATGCTCAAAAAATTTGCTGGCAATATCTTCGTAAACCCGGTCCTCCTGGGCCAGTTCCAGGGCAATTCGCATCATATTCAGCGAAAACATGCCCATCCAGCTTGTGCCATCGCTTTGTTCCAGGAAACCGCCGGTCGGCAGTTCGGCGCTGCGGTCGAATACTCCGATGTTATCCAGACCCAGGAAGCCGCCCTGGAAAATATTATTGCCCTCCGAGTCCTTGCGGTTGACCCACCACGTAAAAGCGATGAGTAGTTTGTGAAAGAGGCGTTCCAGGAAAAAGCGGTCGCCCTTGCCGCGCTGCTTCTCCTCGATTTTATAGACCCGGTAGGCCGCCCAGCCCAGCACCGGCGGGTTGGTATCGCTAAAGGCCCACTCATAGGCCGGGATTTGCCCGTTAGGGTGTTGATACCACTCGCGGGTCAGCAAATCCAACTGCTGTTTGGCGAACTGGCTGTCTACCAGGGCCAGCGGGATGCAGTGGAAAGCCAAATCCCAGGAAGCGAACCAGGGATATTCCCATTTATCCGGCATGGAAAGTATATCGGCATTATTGACTGTAAACCAATCCCGGTTGCGACCATTCTTGCGTTCGGGCGGCGGTGGCGGTTGAGCCGGGTCGCCGTCCAGCCAGATGCCAACATCGTAGTGATAAAACTGCTTGCTCCAGAGCATCCCGGCCAGAGCCTGGCGTTGGACGCGCCGTTCGTCTTCGCTCAGGCTGGCCGGGGCCAGGGCGGCGTAATAATCATCAGCTTCTTGTTTGCGCTGCTTGAAAATGTGGTCAAAATCGGCGAACTCTACCCGATAAGGCGGCAATGTATGCGAACGAAGGTGGGCCGCTACCATCCGCAGCCGAATAACGCTGGTTTCGCCCGGTTGGATAGTCCGGCTGTAAAGAGCCGCTGCTTTAGTGCCATCCTGGGCCTGGTTGACCGCCGTTTTATCACCCTGGACCACATAATTATGAAAAGCGTCTTTGACGAAAAAGTTCGAGTTTATCCCATTATAAAGCCGCTGATTGTTGGTTTCGTTATTGGTAAAGAGCAACTCCCCGGCATCTTCGCAATAAAGATGGTAGTGACCAAGGCTGGAATGCTCGGCTTCGATTATAGGCAGACCATCGGGGTCGTTTATACGGCGCATGATGGGGCGGTAGTCGTGCCAGCCCCAGGCCCAGGTATTGCGAAACCACAGGGTTGGCAGCAGTTGAATAGTAGCGGCCTCCGGTCCCTGGTTTTTCACGCCGATTTGAATCAGGATATTGTGAGTTCCCGCCTTGGCATACTCGACTTCGACATCAAAGAAGCGGTTTTCGTTGAAAATGCCGGTATCAATCAGTTCGTATTCGTTTTCCAGCCTCGTACGGCCTCTGGTCGTTTCGATCAAGTCCTGGTAGGGATAGGCCCGCTGGGGATAGCGGTATAGCATCTTCATATAGCTGTGGCTGGGAGTATTATCGAGGTAGTAATAGATTTCCTTGACATCCTCGCCGTGATTGCCCTGCGGCCCGGTCAGGCCAAAGAACCGTTCTTTAAGGATAGGGTCGTGACCGTTCCAGAGGGCCAGGGCAAAGCACAGGCGCTGCTGGTCGTCGCAGATACCGGCCAGCCCATCTTCGTTCCAGCGGTAGACCCTGGAACGGGCGGCATCGTGGGGGAAATATTCCCAGGCGCTGCCGTCCGCGCTGTAATCTTCGCGGACGGTCCCCCAGGCTCGTTCGCTAAGATATGGCCCCCAGGTTCGCCAGGAACTTTGGTCGTCGGCTGCCCGGTCCTGTTCAACGCTCAATTTTTACCTCTTTATTCAGTGGTCAGTAGATTGGTTTAGAAGGTAGTTTATTACCTGCATCGTGCTGTTTTAGGCTACCCCACAAGTTTAAACTCTTGCAAGACTTTAGGGAAGGCCCAAATATTTAGCCGAATTATACACATAAAGCAGCCTTAAAAACAAAACCAGAGTCTTAATCAGAGCAGTGGCATATATATTGTTAAATTTGAAACCAAGGTAGTACCTGGTAGCGAGTGTACGTAATTGTAGAAAACCAGGCTTAAAAGTTGATAAAAATTCTAGAAGGGGAAATGCGATGAAGCAGCAAAGCGAGAATCCGGTCATAGCTTCTATAAAAGGCGCGGTAGCTGGGTTGATAGGGACAGTGGCAATAACTTTGGGCTTACAATATGGCCCGCAACTTTTGCAAAAGGCTAATCTCCTGCCAGCCAGTCAGCCCCAGCCGGAAGAACCAACCGAGAAACTGGCCGCGAAAGTCGCCGGTAAAGTTCTGGATACCGGCCTGGACATAGACACTAAAAAGGTCGCCGGTCAGACTATTTGCTGGGTTTATGGGGCAGGCTGGGGCGGTATTTACGGCCTGGCTCAGAACTGGTTGCGGTTGCCCCATTTTTTGCATGGTACGCTCTTTGGCATCATTGTCAGGGCGGTAGCTTCTACGCTAGTCCCAGCCCTGGGTTTAACTCCGCCGCCTACCAAGCAACCTCCGGCCTTGAGCGGCTTGCAGTTTTTCCTGCACCTGCTGTATGGCTGGATAACCGCCCTGGTTTTCCATGCCCTGAGTTCTAAAAAGAAATCGTTGCCTTTTGATATGACTAAGTAGTCTGTCAAGTAAGTTTCAACAACTATGATAGCTCTTCAAAACCGGCCAGTTTAGGATAAAGTCGTTGTAAAGTGATCCTGGCGGTATTGTCAGGTTAGGTAGCGGTAGAAAGCAAAATGTGAGATACCCTCGATAATTCTTTCTATTAACCTCCTGAACAATGAGAGTAGTGTAACCACCTGCAAACCAAACCGGCCAAACCCCAGAAAATCAAGATAGCCCCTTCTTACAAAGGTCATCGTTACCCCACTGAAATTATTGAAGAAGCAGTTTGGCTCTATTTCAACTTTGCTCTCAGCTTCCGAGAAGTTGAAATGATGTTGCAACGGCGTGGTATAGGGGTAAGTTACGAAACTATCCGGCAGTGATACCTCAAATTCGCCCAGGCTTTTGCTAACAAACTACGTCGTCGCCGAGCCCGCCCCGGTGATAAATGGCACCTGGATGAAGTGGTGCTTAAAATCAAAGGTAAACTTTGCT
>JAYSYV010000283.1:0-6481 GCA_043727245.1 Chloroflexota bacterium
GCCAGGTGAGCCGCAAAGCCGGGAGCCTGGTTCTGCTGGGCGCTGGCCCCGTTGCCCAGGACCGGAGTGGTCTTGCTCATGGAACGCTTGGCAATTTTCACGAAATCTACCGAGCGAGAAGGCAGACCTTTAACGTAAGCCTTACCGTCCAGGAGTTCAATGTCCTGGGGAGCGGCTTCCAACTCCATAGCCGCGATTTTCTTGATCTGCTCGGCGGCATCTTCAGCGGCCTTCTGAACAGCCGCCCCAACTGTATAAAGCGTTTTGCTGCCACCGCTACCACCGGCGTACGGCGCGGAATTGGTATCCATCAAAACAATGGTCACTTTATCAGCCGAGAGGCCCAGTATTTCGGCGGCAATCATCTTCAAGCTGGTGCTGACACCGGAAATATCGCTGACACCCACCTGCAAAGTAAAGTTGCCATCAGAGTCCATCCGGCACAGGGCCGAAGCCGGTTCAAGACCGCCACCCCAGCCACCGCAAGCCAGCCCGATACCTTCGTCCTGGCCTTTCTGGCCGCGATTTAGCCAGAGCGGGTGCTGCCCTAAAGTTTCCAGGCACTCTTTAAGGCCAATGCGGGGCCATGTTTGATCGCTGTTATTCTTGTCACCTTCCACCACGCAATTCATAAGGCGAAATTCCAGCGGGTCAATATTTAGTTTGTGGGCCAGTTCGTCAACAGCCGTTTCGGTCACGAAAGTGGCCTGGGGAGCGCCTGGCGCACGGTAAGCCCCGACACCGACCTTGTGGGTGAGGACTTCAAAGGCTTCCATATCAAAATTTGGCACGCGGTAACACATACCAAGCATACCGATAGCCCAGGTTCCAGCGCCCGGATATAAGCCGCTATCCAGGTACATTTTGGCCTGCATGGCGCAAATCGTACCGTCAGCCCTCGCACCCATTTTGAAATAGATTTGCCCGGCCTGGACCGGATTGGCCGCCAGCAAATCTTCCATGCGGTACAAATTAAGGCGGACCGGTCGGCGGGCCAGCTTCGCCAGGGCCGCTGCCAGAGGCTCGATTAGTACGAACTTGGCCCCAAAAGCTCCACCCACAGTCATGGTAACAACCCGGACTTTGTTGGGGGAAATACCCAGGGCATCGGCCACTTCATCCCGGCAGTAAAAGCCAGCCTGAGTGCTGGTATAGATGGTCATGCCGCCCATCGGGTCGGGCGCGACAGTCACGGACTGGGTTTCGATATAGCTTTGATGCACCGCCGGAACCCGGTAAGTATGCTCCGAAATAACGGCTGCCTCTTTAAAACCGGCTTCAATGTCGCCCCGCTTCATGTGAGAATGGTTGGAAACATTGGGCGGTAAATCTATTTTTTCTTCTTCTTTAGCGCCGCCCGCTGCTGCATTGTGCATAGAAGCCTCGGCATCCACACCACTGGAAGGTTTGTTCTGAACCTCTGGAGCGCCCTTCTCCATGGCTTTAAGAAAATCCACCACGCTCGGCAATGACTCATATTCAATCTCAACCAGTTCAGCGCCATCACGGGCCGCCGCCTCGGTGTCACCCAGCACGATGGCTACGGGCTGGCCGTAGAAAAAGACTTCATCTTTCGCCAGGGGATTGCGTTTGCGTGACTCGGATTTGCCGCTTTTGATTGGCAAATCCTGGGCAAGGACTACCCGGAAAACACCGGGAACCTTCAAAGCCGCTTCTGTATTTATACTTTTAATTTTGGCGTGAGAATACAGGCTCAAGACCGGGCGAGCATGCAAAAGACCGGGCAGGTTGAGGTCTGCGGCAAATTGAGCCATACCGGTGACTTTATCCGGCCCATCTACGCGGGGTACACTGTGGCCGACCGTTAACAAACTATTACCATGATTTTGTCCGTTTCCAAATGTTTTCACTGTTCCCACATTTTGAGTAGTTGACAAGGAACTTTCCTTTCTTTAATGCGAGGTCAATTTACTATTCCAATAACCAAGCATATTAGGCATTTTGAAGCCTACCGTCAATTCATAACGCATTAATTATTCAGCCAGTCTGGATAGACTGGCTGAATAATTAATTCTTAAAACTGGGCTTTACTTTAGTTTACCTATCGTTTTCGGTATCTTCTACTTCGAGGGGTTGATAGGTGACATCTTCATAAGGCCATTCGTGGATTTCGTGGCTCCGGTATTTTACATCGAGGTAATCCGGCTCATGCTTGAGAACTTCCGGCCAAAGAACAGTCCGGGTAAAATGTTCAGGGTGGATTGAACCCGATTTGAACACAAAGCCGCCGCGTTTGGCTTCCAAAGCCCCTAACTCACGCAGTTTATAAGTAAAATAGTAAGTGTTTTTTTGACGCATAATTCAAAACCTTCTCTCAAACTCTCAAGAAAACTGTTAAAAACCTTTTAAATTCAAAGAATACTACCACCACCAGCCCATGCCGGTATTGACTTTTCCGCGCCCTTCGCCGGAGAGGTGCAATTCGTAGCAGGGATAATGTTCGCCGGTCGGGTCATCAGCTTTGTGGGGTCTTAAAACGTAACATACCCGGTGGCTATCCTTACCCAGTATTTCGGCTTTCATACCCAGTTGCTCGATGGTTTCCAGTAGTAGCTTTTCGCTACTATAGGTCCGTTCGGCCAGGCTTTCCAGGGCTTCCCTCACGTCGGTAAAGACTACCAACCGGGGTTCTAACTGAGGCGTTTTTTTAGTTCTCATTTGCCTTTTCTTCTCTCAATTATTTTTGAGATGCTTGAAATCTGTTTAATAAGCTGGTCAGGGCCGTCAGGCTGCTGACCTGCACTCCGGCGGCGACCCGCAAATAGCTCCATTCGCTGTCTTTGTAATTGGCATCAAGCAATTTCTTGTAGTTAAGCAGAGCGGTTATCTCCTGGGTACTGAGTTCCAGCCCAACATACTCGGTCGAAAGTCGCTTAACCAGGGGTACGCAAGCTCTTAATATCTTCACCGCCTCGATCAAGTGTGCGTGCGGACCGCTAAATTGCTTGTTAGAACTCATAATAATTCTCACTTTCATACCCGCAAGGTCAAGTTAAGCCAGGTTAAATTGATTTGATAGAGATATGCTTTTTGAAGCCCGCTTGGTTCAAAAGACCGGGAAGTATAGCAAAGAATAAAGTTTATTGGAGTGATTTTTGCTACTAAAATGCCAGACATTGGTTTAGCCTGTGCAATGTGCTGTATGCCCTGGAGAGAGTAGCAAAAACACCAAACAGGCATAATGTAATTGAGAACATAAAACAGTAAAGCTTGGGGTAAGCTTTAATCAGAAGGCTTTGAGGGATTTATACAAATATCAAAGGCTTTTGTACTGTACCTGAGTTAGTTATACTACTTTTTAACCTAATTTGCAAGCTGACAGCCTTTGTACCTTGAATAGCGACAGGGGGTTGACTTTTCCTGATGGCTGGATGAAAATAACCCTGCATAACCCGCCAGCAACCTGACCAAAGTAAGAAAGTTATATTCATGACAAAGCTCCCTCCCCTGGTAGATGAAGCCAGACTTGCCCAGTATCTTGACGAACAACTGCCTATGGCCGGCCCCACTTCCGGGCTTTCGGCCACCAAAGTTGGGACGGGCCACTCCAACGAAACGTTTGCTATCGAAAGGACAGCGGTCGGAGGGCAAACCGAAGAATGGATTTTGCGCCGTCCACCACGTGGGCCGCTCTTGCCGACCGCCCACGATGTTGGCCGGGAATACCGCCTGATTAGCGCCCTGATTAATAGCAGTTTGCCAGTGCCGCGCCCGATCCTCTTTTGTGCTGACGAAAGCATTATCGGGGCTAATTTTTACCTGATGGAAAAAATTCCGGGTATAGTGGTCCGGTCGTCAGTGCCGGAAGTTTTTGACAATCCAACCGGGCGGGCCGGACTGGCCGAGGAGTTAATTCAAATCCTGGTCAGGCTGCATGCGGTAGACTGGAAAGCGGTCGGGCTGGAAAACCTGGGCAAGTCCGAAGGCTACCTGGAACGCCAGCTTAAACGCTGGACCGGCCAACTGGATAAATCACGCCACCGTCCCCTGCCAGCCCTGGATATAGTCAGCGCATGGCTCCGGCAAAACCTGCCCGCATCGCCCCCGGCGACTATCGTGCATGGCGACTTTCGCATTGACAACGTGATGTACGCGCCCAACCCACCCGCCCATATCCTGGCCGTAGTGGACTGGGAAATGGCGACCCTGGGCGACCCCCTGGCCGACCTGGGCTATTTACTCTCCAATTGGCGGCAAAAAGGCGACCCACCCCCGGCTTTCGACCGGGAACTGGACCTGGGCCATATAACCGAGCAACAGGGCTTTCCCACTCGCGCCGAGGTAGCGGCCCGTTACGCCGAACTGAGCGGTCGAGCCGTTGAAAACTTAAAGTTCTATGAAGTGCTGGCTGTCTGGAAACTGGCTATTTTACTGGAAGGTAACTTAGTGCGTTACCTGGCCGGGATGACTGACGACCCGTTCTATGCCTTGCTGGACAAAGGAGTGCCAAACCTGGGCCAGCGGGCTTTGGACCTTACCATTGGCGCGGAGTAAAACCTGATGGCCGGAGAATTTACCCTCAATCCCTTACTTAGCCGTAAAAGTGGCGCGGCTGAATTATATCTCATCCGGCATGGTGATGCCCTGCCCGGCCCCGAATTTATAATTCCCGAAAGCGGCCCCCAATCCCCGCCCCTGACACCACTGGGCCACCGCCAGGCCGAAGCGCTGGGCCGCTGGTGGGCCGACAAGCATTTCGATGCTCTTTACAGCAGTCCGCTCCGCCGTACTCGCGAAACTGCTGCCCCTTTTGCCGAAATCCGGGCCATGGAAGTTATCCTGGAAGAAGACTTGCGCGAGGTCGAGTTTAGGATTGATGGCAAAGCGCCGGGTGAAAATCCTAACAGCGAACTCACTTTAGCCGAACTGCGCCAGGGCTATGACCAGGCTATTCGCAAAGTTTCGCTGGAAGGCCGCTGGTCAAACTTGCATGGGAGTGAGAAAAGCGAAGCTTTGCGCGAACGCGTAACCCGCGCCCTGGTCAAGATTGCGAGCCAGCATCCCAGTGGGCGGGTGGGGATATTCGCTCACGCCGGGGTAATCAATGTCTTTCTGGCCGTGATTCTGGGGCAGGAGCGCGACCTGCTATTCCCCCTCCACAATACCGCCGTCACGATTGTCCGCTGCCAGGGCCACCAGGCTTCATTAATCTCCTACAACGATATTTCCCACCTGCGCGAATTGGGCGTTCGCCTGGAAAAAGAAGAGGTTTAGCAATAATCGCCACTATTCTTGACAATTTTGACCGATGTGGTAGTGTATTCAGGCTGTTCATAAAACCTAATAAATTTCTCCGCCGCAAGCAGCGAAGTATTTTAAGCGGATTACTCTCACAAGAATACGCCGCAAGCAGCGGGGAATTCAACCCTGAGAGATTAAAAATGAATGATTTAACCTTTTACTTTGACCCGCTGTGTCCCTGGACCTGGCGAACCTCGGAGTGGATTCGTGAAGGACAGGGCCAGCAATCGCTGGATGTCGAGTGGAAGCTTTTCAGCCTGAGCCTGAATAACAACGGCCCGGAAAGCAGCCTGGGCCATCTGCGGACGCTGGTACTGGGCCCGCCGCCAGGGAGGCAATCAAGCCGTCAACCGCCTTTACAAAGCCCTGGGTAACGCCACCCATGTCAGCGGCCTGCAACCCAGGGAAGTCAATGTCCTGGAAACGGTCTTCCCGCAGGCTCTTACCGAAGCCGGGTTAAGCCCAGACCTATACGCCGCCGCGCAGGCCGACCCTTCGACCCTGGACGATGTAAAATCCGAACACCAGGAAGCGGTAGACAAATTCAAGGCTTATGGTGTGCCGTGGCTCGTTCCCGCTTCCCAGGATTTCGGATTTAACGGCCCCATCATAACCGATGTGCCGCATGGCCGAAAAGCCCAGGAACTCTGGGAACACTTCTCCTATATTATTGCCCAGCCCTACCTGTATGAGATAAAGCGCTCCAGGTAAAGTGCGCTCGAGGTTAGCTTTTTAAACTGCAAACTTTGTTTCCTTGACGCTACGCCCCGGAAAAGGGATAATGCTGTAGACGAATTAACTTGTTGCAGGTTAGTTGTTCTACAGCTTTTTATTACCGGCCAAACTGGCCTTACGGGCCATCAAATTTAACCAATGAACCGGACCTGGCTAATCTTGCGGCGAGAATTGAATGAACTGCGCCGTAATCGCACTTTCTTCCAGACTATGGCCGTCTTTCCGGTCCTGATGGTGCTGTTGCCGACCGCGACGATTCTTTTTTTTAACGTAGTTATTACCGATTTTTCGGTGGCAAACTCTCCGACTACGGTAGGAGATTGCCAGCAACTGGGTGGCCTTAAAGCCTGTGACAAAGCCGGGATTGTGGCCTCTCTGATGAGTATCTGCTTTAGCTTTTTCCTGCCGGTCCCGGCGGTGTTGCCCATGACTATCGCGGCTTACAGCGTGGTAGGGGAAAAAGAACGGCGCAGCCTGGAGCCGT
>JAYSYV010000284.1:0-2074 GCA_043727245.1 Chloroflexota bacterium
CGAACTCCGCGCCGGGAGCGCCCCGGTGAGTCCGGCTGGAAGAATAAGTGATATTGGCGCCTTCAATCTGGGCCACCATGCGAGCGTTGAAATACGGCAGGTGAAACCAGCGCCGGGCTGCCATAACCGCCGTGGGACTGGCCGCATCCAGGCTGAAAAAAACTACCCCTGGCCGACCGTTATAAGTGACATAGGTGCGGACATTTAACTCGGCAAAGTGGGAAGTGTAGGGGATGGGCGCTAGGCCGCGCACCCGAATACCGCTCATGTGAAAAGGCACTACCCCCAGCCAGGCATTGCCGTCAAAAGTATCCAGTTCGAGTTGGGGTGGAATAAGCGGTCGGATGACTTCCGGCGGCAGCGGCCAGTGGGCAAAAAGCAAGTCATTCCAGACCTGCTGCATAATCCAGGGGCCTTTCATCAGGGGGTAAGGCCGGTGTTCGATTTGGTCAAGCAATTTCAAACTAAACTAGCTTTCTTATTACCCTTAGCTTTTATGGAGTTCCCTCAACCAGCTTATAACCGACACCCCAGACCGTCTGGATTTTTACCTTGCTGCCATCCAATTTTTCTCGCAGGTGGGTAACGTGAACATCAATCGTGCGCGTATCGCCGTAATAGTCGTAGCCCCAGACCTGATTGAGCAGTTTTTCCCGGTCAAAGACCGCGTTAGGACTCTGGGCAAAGGTGGAAAGTAGGTCAAACTCTTTAGCCCGCAATTCCACCTGGCGTTCGCCCACCGTCACAGTGCGCTGCTTCAGGTCAATCGTCAGGTCGCCAAAGATAATACGTTCCTTATCGTGGGCCGAGCCTTTATCACCATCCAGGGATGAGTTGGGGTTGTAGCGCCGCAAGACCGCTTTGACACGAGCTACCAGTTCGCGCGGGTTAAAAGGCTTGGTCAGGTAATCGTCCGCGCCGATTTCCAGGCCGACAATCCGGTCAATATCGTCGCCACGGGCAGTCAGCATGATAATCGGGATGCTGCTCTCGCGGCGGACCTGGCGGCAGATTTCCAGGCCGTCCACACCCGGCAGCATCAGGTCCAGCACAATCAAAGTGGGCTTGCGGTTCCGAAAGAGGCGCAAACCCTCGTGTCCATCGTCGGCGGTAATTACTTCAAAATTCTCTTTGGTTAAGTACATCTTAGCCAGATCGGAGATATTAGTTTCATCATCAATTACCAGTATCAGCGGTCCAGGCATTTTTGTCCTTCTTTATCTTAACCGGGTAATCCATTTAACCAATCCAAATTTACTTTATGATTATAACATCTTCACCTTTTATAACAAAATTGACCGGAGTAATCTGGCATGGTACAATCCTACACACAGGTAATTCAAAAGATTATCTTTAAAGTAAATAGCTAAACTATCAAGAAGAGGTGAGGGAACTGGCCCATTGAACCTCTAGCAACCTGTCCAAACAGATAAGGTGCTTTCCAGCCCGGCAGGGAACGATAGGCCCGTCCACCGCAACGGGAACCTGTAGCCTTCCAAATTATCCAAGCCGGAAGGTTTTTTTGTGCCAGGCAGCGGCTATTCGTACTGAATTGCCGGTTTTAGCCTGGAACCAGTCTTCCCGGCTACCGGCCACGTATAAGGAGTTGTGTACTGTGTCAACGACTTCAAACATTAAGGGGTTAGTTAAAAAAGATTACGCCAGCAGCCGTTTCTGGCAGGAATTAGAACGCCGGGTTCTGATTTACGATGGCGCAATGGGTAGTTTGCTGCAAAGTTACGAGTTGACTCCGGCTGACTTTGGCGGAGTGGAGTACGAAGGCTGCTTCGAAGCGCTGGTTCTGACCCGGCCTGATGTAATCGGAGAAATTCACGCCAGGTATTTTGAAGTAGGCGCGGACGTGGTTGAAACCGATAGCTTCACGGCCAGCCGCCTCAAGCTTGAAGAATATAAACTGGGCGGAAAAACCTACGAGGTGAATTACCAGGCCGCCGCTATCGCTCGCAAAGTGGCCGACCGTTTTGAGGCAGCCGACCCTTCCCAGCCGCGTTTCGTGGCCGGTTCGATTGGCCCAACCGGCTTCCTGCCCTCTACCGAAGACCCGGTGCTGGGC
>JAYSYV010000285.1:0-2073 GCA_043727245.1 Chloroflexota bacterium
CTTTGCGGTTGGCGGCTGATATAGCGGATCGCCTTCATCAGCCCGCCGAAGCCCGCTTATTGTACGAACAGTCCATTACAATGTTGGAAAGTTCGCTTACGCATTATGCCCTTGGCGACATTTACAAGGCTTATGGCGAGGCTCTCACCAACTGGGGTGACTTTGAAACGGCGGTAATCTACCTTAAAAAAGCCTATGATTCCAAGAGATAAAAAAGGCACACCCGGTGGGTTCTAACCCACCGGGTGTGCCTTTTTATTTAGCGTTATTTGAGAAGCCCAATCTGAATCAACCCTTCGTAAGTGATTGCCAGGCCCAGAATGGCAACCAGAGCCGCACTAACGATAGGCAGCAAGCGTATCAATTTACTGGCTTTGCCTAGCTTCATTCCACCAAGTTTTTCACGAGCATAGACCAACAGCAAACCTATCAGGGTCAGCGTACCGGCCAGGCCCATACTGAAAAACACAATCATTATCAGACCCAGGGCCGTGCGATTTAGCGCAATGGCACTCAACATCAAGACCAGGGCTGAAGGACAGGGCAACAAACCGGCTGAGATACCAAATATCAAAAGATTTTTCCAGGTGACAGTTGTGCCATCGCTGCCCGGCGGCAAATGCGAGTGCATTTTTCCGCCATGCGAGTGGACCAGACTACTTTCATGACTATGTTCGTGGGCATCGTGGTCATGGCTGTGTCCGTGGTCATGCTCTGAGGCTACAAAATTGGCTGGCTGTACAGGCGTATGGTTGTGTTCATGGTCATGACTGTGACCCTGGTCGTGGTCATGCGTATGTGGATGGACAGTTTCAATTGAGGGTGACATGGTAGCGGCCCGCATTTGCGGTTGCTCTATCACCTGGGCGCTATTTCCGGCCATAACCAGGGCTGGTTCGAGAACCGGTTGTCCGACTTTAATAATCTCTGCCTCGTCATGACTGTGGTTATGGTCATGGTCGTGAGTATGACCATCATGAGAATGTTCGTGAGCGTCGTGCGTATGGGAATGATCGCCTGATTGGTGGCTATGGGTATGATCGTGTTCATCATGGTCGTGAGTATGCTCGTCATGAGAATGAATGCTTTCATCATGAGAGTGGGAATGCTCGTCGGGGGAATGGCTGTGACCGGCTTGTTCCAGGCTAGCAGTGCCGCCAGTGGCGTTTCCAGTACTGCGGGCAAAAATAAGGCGTGAGCGGAAAAGACTGATACCCATCCCCACTACCAGCAAGCCCGAAAAAAGCCCTATCCAGGGGTAAAGTCTTTCCGGTAGTATATATTGCGAGGCAAAAAGGGTGATTAGTCCCAGGACGAAAACCCCAATCGTATGCGTTACAGTGACAGTCAGCCCTAGAAATATGGCGTGTCGGGCAGTGCCACGGCTGCCAACCAGATACGCCGCGACGACTGTTTTACCGTGACCGGGTGAGAGAGCGTGAAACATGCCCAGGACAACCGAGGCCAGCAGGGCGAAAAGTACAATCGGCAAGGTTAGTTCGCCGTTAATCAGGTTTGCCAGCGGGTCTTGAGTTTTAACAACCTCGCTATTTTGCTGGTAGTCCGTCCGGTTTACTACTATCGAAGGGTCCAATTTGAAGGCGGCGTTGGCGGCTGTGATTGAAAGCGGGCTGGCAAGCATATCTTCCGGGTAGACCCGCAATTCATTGGTCTGGTCTTTGTTGGAAACGTTGGATTGAGTTAGGGCTATTCCGGTAGCATTTCGCAGCACGATTTCTCGCCAGCCTAGCCGGTCGGCATAGTTCGTATCATTATAAGAAAGGTTCGCGGCATTGGCTGGTAGGGCGGAGGTCTGGAAATGGGCGGTCAAGCGCAGGGTTTGCAGCCCACCCTGTCCGGCCAGAAAAGTTAAATCTTTGGCAACCGGTTTCAAGTCTAAAGGCGCATTATTTATAGTTAATTTCAGGTTGGACTGAATTTGTTTAACTTTAGCGTCGGCATATTGAGATTGTTCATCCTGGC
Organism: Chloroflexota bacterium; assembly: GCA_043727245.1. GTDB lineage: Bacteria > Chloroflexota > Chloroflexia > Chloroheliales > Chloroheliaceae > 54-19. The sequence continues at coordinate 1,984 of JAYSYV010000285.1, forward strand.
TGACCTGCCCATCTTTGTTCAGGTCAATAATGTCTTTTTCCTGGAAGGTCGGAATTTCAGCCATATCCAGTACATAGAAGATATTTACCC
>JAYSYV010000286.1:0-2072 GCA_043727245.1 Chloroflexota bacterium
GTTGAAAATATCCTTGCGGTAAAACATCGCCATAGGCCCAATGTCCTGGGGAATAGCATAAGTATCACCGCCGAGGGTAACCTTGTCCAGTCAATGAAGGTGTCCTTATAGGCTGCAACTTCCTTGAGAATAGCGTAATCACCTGATAACCAAGCCAACCAAATTCCAGTAAATCAAATTAGCCTTTACTTATTATGGTCATCCTTATTCCAGTGAAATTATTGAAGAATGTGCAGGCCAAAATTATACCGAAGTACCAGACGGCGACAAGGCAACTAAAATGAAGCAGACGACAAGAAGCAACGTTACGGGTGTCATGGCGTAACGCTCAGCCGGGCTTCGAAATGCGAGGTTCCCTACTGTGTTGAGCAACCAGAAACCGGCAAAGACCCAGGTCGCCACGCCTACTGCAACCGGCTCCGTCCCTGGAAAAACAAGACCCGCTTTAGCTAGCATTACCCAGGCTGCCAACCCAAGAACAACTACTGTTGCCCGGCTGGCCCAGCGCAACCTGGTGGGCAGCACCCGGTACTGACCGCGCCAGGCCGCTTGCCCTGGCCCAAAACCCAGAGCCAGAAGCATCTGAAGGACCATTACCAGGCCAAGTACAATCGAAGCGACGATGGCAACCCACTGTTGAATACTCATTATTTTCTCCTTATTTTGTCGTATTGCATTTTCTACGGCTTTTTGCCGGTCGCGAGCCACTATTATAGTGTTGTAACCGGTCGCGACTAACCCTTTGGCAATTTGCAAACCGATGCCGCTGGTAGCCCCGGTTACAACTGCATATTTATCATTCACCTCAGGCTTTTCCTTTCCGGCTTAATTGTGCTTAGAATAGCTGCTGCTTCATTATTAATTGTTACTCGGTTGCATAGTGATGACGACTTTCCCAGTGGCGTGTCCTTCTTCAAGATAGCGGAGTGCCTCACCAACCTCACTTAACGGGTAACATCTGTCTATCACCGGCACTACCGACCCGGCTTCAAGCAGCTCTGTCATAAAAGAAAGATCTGCCTGGTTTGGTTTCGCCAGCATGTTACTCATTTTCTTGTTCCCGGTCATTGAAATCCAGCGTCCCAGGAACATTGCCTGGTACATCTGAGCCTCCGAACCGCCGGTCGTGACATAAATTCCTTCAGGACTTAAAGCCCGCTTGTAATCTGAAATCGGATGATACCCGTTCGCGGCCAGTATCAGGTCATAGAGCTGTCCGTTTTTTGTGAAATCTTCCTGGGTATAATCAATCACATGGTCTGCCCCAATCGAGCGCATCATGTCCATATTCCGGGTGCTGCAAACGGCCGTAACTTCGGCCCCGAATGATTTGGCAATTTGCACCGCAAACGTACCCACCCCACCGGACGCACCATTAATCAGCACCTTTTGGCCTGGCTTAATCTTTCCTTTACCCCGAAGACCCTGCAAGGCTGTGACGGCCCCCAAAGGTACGGCGGCGGCTTGCTCGAAGGTGATGCTAGCCGGTTTCAAGGCCAGGGCATTTTCATCAGCACAGACATACTCGGCAAAACCACCCCAACCACACCCGCTTAAGTCCCCAAATACCTCGTCACCCAATTGAAACTGGTTTACGTTGCTGCCAACCGCTTCTACCCGCCCGGCTATGGCTGCTCCCGGTATAGTGTTCTTTGGTTTAAGAAGGCCAAAACCCGCCAGGCGCATGATGAACGGCTTACCACTGACGGTATGCAATTCAGCGGCATTCATAGATGCCGCAAAGACCTTCACCAGCACTTCATTGTTTTTGGGAGCCGGTTTTTCTATCTCTTTGTGTTCAAGAACATCCGGTGAGCCGTATTTTGATTGTACAATTGCTTTCATGATTTCCCTTTCAGAATTACTTTGATCCGGCCATTTTTAGACAGGCTATGGACGAATTCTATTTCAATAGATTACAAAACCTGACTTTTGAAGTAACTATGTCTTCTGCCCGGCCTGTTAGATACTCACCCAGTTTCAACGACACCGTTGTCTCTGGATTGGATTACTTCAGGACAAGGGACTTCTACTTGACCCACTGACCTTCTTTTTCAGGCTGCCTGGTCTTG
>JAYSYV010000287.1:0-2071 GCA_043727245.1 Chloroflexota bacterium
AAGCGGTTTGGTACTGGTATAAGTTTGTGAGATGGAAAAGTAGTTTTTAATAGGCAAAAGTAATCGCCGTACCCCTGCTTTTCTTATTGACGTTTAACAGTGGGAGCAATTTGGGGTATGAAGTGAAATAACCGGCCTGTCTTTGGCCACTTAAAGGCAAATAAAGTAACTAACTCCTGTTTGAAAAGCTTTGAAGAAATTCACCCCTGAAATTGCCAATCCTAGAAAAAAACTTGACAATACCCTTTTACAATTATCGGTGACAATGCCCAAACTACATTTCCCTTGATGGGAGCGTTGAAGGATCAATATCTTTTGTTAGACCTTCAATAAGCGGGGCAAGATCGGCGGACCAAACTGGCACAATCCACTCATCTGAGGGACACCAGAAAGAAATGAACCATCGGTCAAGGTTCTCATTATATTCAATGTCGCCGGTTGCTGTCATTTCGTTACCGCAATCGGGACATTTCCGCTTTAAGCCACTCAGATTTTCGATTCGAGCCAGCCTGGATCTCAATTGTTTCCCCTTAATATGATATTTACAAAAAGGCTATTTTTATTAATGAAGTAAGGGTACCAACAGGTCGGTTTTACCACCCTCTACAAGCTGGCGGAGTAAGTCGGAAGCCTCATCAAGCAATGCATTTATCTCACCCATGAATTCAGGATTACTCTCACCAAGTTTACCACTTTTCTGGGAAGCCAGAGCTACCTTTTTAACAAAAGCTGGTACCTTGTATTCTTGGGCCGCTGCCGCTGTGTCTGGGTTTTTAGAACTTATCATCCTCTGAAACACCGCGTACTCAAGGTCATGTATATCAGCCTTTTCAGGTACATGCTTTCCTTGCTTTTCCGCAGCAGTCTTTAACGCAGGCGGGAATACGATTCTCTTTATTTCGTAAAGTGTAGTGGTTGCATGAGTGCCGATTTGCCACTCGAAGGTCATTCCGGTAGGGTCATAGGTTATGACATGCCAGCGGGGGTACTTTGTTATTCCCTCACTTGTCTTCCGGGGAGCTGTAATATCTTTGGCCCCAGGTGTAAGCCCTGCAGCAACTTTATTCATATCTTCTTCACTTTTCACATTAACCCGACCACGTGCAATATCATCCATTTCGGAGAGCGTTTCATATGGTTTTTGTTCACACTTATCTATCACTCCTGTTACAAATGCCTCAAAAGTCGAACGCTTCTTTAGCGCACTAACCTCGGCCCCTTTGACATCTTTGCTGGATAAAATTGCCTCGGCTTTGCTTTTTTGGTTATCCACCGTTTTTTGCGCCAGGTCAAAAACAATTTCCTGGAGGGTTCTTTTTTGCTTAAAATCTGCCAACTTTACTTTTGCAAAATCTAAAGTAGAAACACCTTTTGTATAACTATTGCCTGTAAGTGTCTTTGCTTGTTCTTTATGTGTCCAGAAGGATTTGGCCGAAGCCGCTCCTTTTTTAATAACACCACTCTCGGCGGTTGTAACTGGATCTCGCTGGATAAGACTTTTAGGCTTGCGACTGGCTAGTTCACGCAGGATGATGCGCTGGGTGGCCTGATTACCAATAGTGCGCTGCAAGGCCACTACCTTGCTACGAGTAAGGGTAAGGCGGTTCAGAAAAAAAGGCTGCACCGGCAGATTATGTACTTCCGATGGTTTTTCATCATGGCCTGATTCCGGTGAGGATTGCAAGTCTGAGGAGGGAAGTTTCGACAAATTCTTAAAATCCTGGCTCATAATATAACCTCTTGATAATAAAATCGTATTTTGAAATTGCGTGGCCGGGTTACTGTAAAAAGGGGCAAATCAGGTTCAAAATAAGCCAATTTGCCTGAAGCTTTGCGCGTAGTTAAGGTTGAGGGAAACTCAAAGTCAGTTACAAGGAAAAGGTCGTTATAATTTGTATCAAAACGGTTTTTTCGATCTTAAACCAGAGTTGTTTCAATCAGTTTATATTATACACTATAATAAAAGCGTTGGACTTAGTTCGACATTACACTAACACTTCTAAAGTAGTTGCTAGAGGTTGTGAAATGCACCCATTTAACGGCCAGGTTTTGTGAAGCAGCCGCTCTAATA
>JAYSYV010000288.1:0-6464 GCA_043727245.1 Chloroflexota bacterium
AATCGAAATGACTACCACTTATAGACAAAGCGTCTCAATTTAGAACTACAGGTAGTACCCTTTCGGCCAAAATAAGGCTCTCTCCGACAAACTGCTAGCTCCACTTTACTCCTATTCAAATCAGATAGGGATCCCAAAAGCAGAAAAGGGGTAGCAGGTTTTGTCCAGATTTTAAAGGTGCGGTTTATCTCTTGACCAATACGTATAACAAGTGATTTCAAAGGTTGAAAAAGCAAAGTCATTCGGTTTTAATCCTTTATGAGTAGTTATTTTCCAACTCGATTATACACCGGCTGACGGTGGTAGCCAGCACGGGTATATCCCTGCCGAAAATTTCCGGCATTGCATTCCCGGGCGCAGCCTACCGGAATCTGGATCATTACGTATGGCAAATGACAGACTACATTGCATCTCTGGATATGCAATGTAGCCATCACAGCCTAACGAGTATTTTTTACAACACTACCCGATGGCCTTATGCAAAGTAGAAATCAGGCGAAGTGGATCAATCGGCTTTTCCACCAAATCTACTACTTGCAGGTCACACTCCTTTACTATTTCCCATATTTTATCTTTATTAGCCGAAACAACCACCACCGGTAGCTTCCGAGTGGTGGTCGTTTCCCGTAATTCGCGCAGTAAAGAAATCCCATCCTGGCCGGTTAATTCGAGGTCCAGGGTCAGCAGGTCGTAGTGAATACGACCAAGTAAATCTTTTGCCTGCGCAGCCCCGAATACTATATCGCTACTAAAGTTGTGGGCTGCAAACAAATTACTCATTACAGTAGCAATATCCGGGTCGTCTTCGCAAATCAGAATATGCGGCTGCTTTGAGGAAGGATTGTGATCGGAGATAATCGGCTCTCGATCTATCCAGCGAGGTATTTCAAAGTAAAAGGTGGTGCCTGCTCCAGGCTCAGTCCTAAACCCGACCTGGCCGCCGTGAGCTTCCACAATTGCCTTGGTTATAGAAAGACCTAACCCGGTGCCTCCCTTCTGCCGTTGGTCCGAGCTATCGGCCTGGGCAAACCTCTGGAATATGCGGTTTTGAAATTCTAATGGAATGCCTGGACCCTTGTCTATAATGTTAACTCGAACAATATCTCGCAAGGTTTCCACCTGAATACTCACATATTCACCAGAAGGAGAGAACTTGGCAGAGTTTGAGAGCAAGTTGGTTAACACCTGCATCAGCCGGTCGCTATCGGCTTTAATTTTAAGGGCTGGTATTATTGGACGTTCTAATATTAGATTTACTCCGAGTTGCTCCGCGTAAGGCCGGTTAACCTCAATTGCCTGCTCAATGATCGGGTTAAGTTCAATAGGGGTCATATTAAAAACCATTTTACCCGACTCTATCTTTTCAATGTCGAGTATATCGTTAATCAACCGGACTAACCGTTCACTGTTCTTGTAAGCAATTTCGATCATTGCTTTGGCCTGGGGTGCCACTTCCCCGGCCACTCCGCCTACTACCAGGCCAAGGGAACCCCTGATCGAGGTTAAAGGTGTCCTTAGCTCGTGACTGACAATTGAAATAAATTCATTTTTTACTCGCTCTAGCTCCTTACGTTGGGTTATATCTCGGACAACAGCCACCCTGGCGCTTTGATTTTTGTAAACAAATTTCTCGCTTCGAATTTCCAGGGTAAGTTTAAAACCATCCTTTTTAAGGCCCGCCACCTCATAAAGTAATTGGTAATCATTTAATATATTTTGGGTGATGCTCTCTCGAGCTTCACTTACCACTAGCTCCTGCGGATTTTTACCAATCAATTCATTAAGTTCGTAGCCAAACATATTTGACAGAGCCTGATTAGCCTCAACTATTGTATCTTTAGAAATAATAGCAATGCCTTCAAAAGCGGCACTCGAAAGAGCTTTGTAGCGGTTTTCAATTTCTTTACGCTGGGTTATATCTGTAAAAGAGCTTACAACCTGGAATGGTTGAGTCTGGTTAGGGTTGAACCGGGGTTGTGCGTTAACCAGAAGCCATTGCAAGCTGCCATCTTCTCGATAGATACCTAATACTTCGTTCAATACTGGTTGACCAGTTCTCAGAACTACCAGAGCAGGTTGCATATCTAAGGCAAGCGGTTTGCCATCTTCAAGGACAATTTTCCACCTGGGGTCAAGAAAATATTTAACTTTTTGGGAAGTTCCGGTTAAGTTAAACATTTGCTCGGCTGCGGTGTTAAAGGTAACAATTTGCGCCTGGGCATCCTGTACGATTATACCTTCACGCATTACTTCTACCAGCGTCCGGTAGCGAGCTTCACTTTCCACCAGGGCTTGCTCGGCCTGAATTTTTTCTTGTATGGAATAGGTTAATTCAAGATTATTTAACTCGTTTTGAACAATTAAGGCCAGGTCACGAAAAGCATTTAGACTTGTCTGGTCGAATTTGCGGGGTTTATTGTCAATAAGACATAGGGTACCTACTTTGTATCCTTCGGAAGTAGAAAGCGGATAACCGGCGTAAAAGCGGATGAAAGGATCGCCGGTCACCAGGGGATTATCACAGAAACGCTCATCAAGCAAAGCATTTTGGATAATTAGCGGCTCCTCCTGAAGGATTGCATGGCCGCAAAATGAAATGTCCCGACCAGTTTCTCTAACATTCAGGCCGATACAGGATTTAAACCACTGGCGATTAATGTCAATCATACTGATCAGGGCAATCGGTACTTGAAAAAGGAGCGAAGCGAGCCTCGTAAACCGGTCAAAACGCTCTTCACTTAGGGTATCCAGAATCTGCATCGTTTGTAGAGCAGAAATTCTTTGGCGTTCGTTTGCTGGTATATTGGGAGTTTTCAAACCAATATTACTCCTTGTATAATAATTACGTACGACACCAGGGTAGGAGAGAGGTAATATTACTCCTCGCGGCTCGACCGCCTGAAAAAGATCGACCCTCTCCTACTTTGGGCCACCTTCAATCTCAACCGTATCTCGCGGCTGTTAATAGACAATAGACCGCCCATACAAGGTCAGAAATAGAGGTAGCCCCGGTGTAGAAGTACAGTTTTGTAACTTTTAAGACTGCTTAACGGAGGAACCAAACCTACTATGGCCCCTTCAAAAGATAAAGATCCTTCTAAACCTAAACCGAACTATCACTTTTACGCTGGGGTGGACATTGCCGCCCGCACTTACACCATTGCCACCTGCTACCGCGATGAAAAGCCGACTAAAGCCCACACTCTACCTCAAACTCCCGAAGGCTATGCCGACCTCAAAGAGCTTTTACTTCACTCTGGTTACAGCCCCGATCAGATTCTGGTAGTGATGGAAGCGACCGGCACTTATTGGATCGAGTTAGCCACCTACCTACAAGGTGCGGGCTTCGCCGTCAGCGTCATTAACCCTAAACAGGCTCACGACTTCGCTGGCGCTATCGGCCTCAAACCTAAAAACGATCAACTCGATGCTCAAACCCTGGCTCGCCTGGCCGCTACTTTGCAACCAGCGAGCTTTACCCCGCCTCCCCAAATCTACCGTGAGCTTTACCAACGCCTGACCCACCGGGCCAGCCTCTTGGAAGCCCGCCAGCAATTCAAAAACCAACTGCATGCCCTCTCGGTCGCCCGGCCGGTAGAAGGGGTAGTCACCAGCCTCGAAAACCTGATTGAAACCCTCACTACTCGCATCAAGCAAGTCGATGAGGAGATAAAGGATCTTTCCAAGCTTGACCAGGAATGGGCGGCCTCGATTAGTCTTTTGCAAACCATCACTGGCATCGGTCTTTTGACGGCCTGCTGGTTGGTAGTAGGCTATTAAACCTTTGGATACCGCCCGAACATTCTGGCATCGGTCTTTTGACGGCCTGCTGGTTGGTAGTAGTCAGCTTGAACTTTACGACCTGCTCTAGCGCTGAGGCACTAACCCTTTACGCTGGACTGGCTCCTATCGAGCGGAGCAGTGGGACCAGTGTGCGAGGCCGCCCAATGATCGGGCACGGTGGTCACAGCGCTTTGCGGGCGATGCTGTACATGGCGGCTGGCAGTGCTATGCGCTTCAACCCGGTAATAAAGGCTTACTGTACCCGGTTACGCGAAAAGCAAGGCAAAGCTTACAAGGAAGCCCGCTGTGCGGCGGCCCGCAAACTGATCCACCTGAGTTTTGCGGTAGTCAAAAGCGGTAAAGCCTTTGATCCGGCGTACGTGCCTGGGCAGGATCGTGCGGCTCAAAATGGGACTGGTCACACCAGCACTGAGGTGGCCTTAGCCAGCTAGGGCCAGAGGGTTCAAAACTAATAGATTCTTACAAGCGCCAAGCGAGGCCAGCCGCCGCTTGGTTAAGTTTAGGTTTGGCCTGATCGTAAGGCTGGCCTTAGCGCAGGCGGGTTCGCTGCCCGGGCAGCGAACTCTGATTTTTCTTCCTTTAGAAATCTCCTTAACTTGTTGAAATTGGCTCTTGACATTCAATACCGTATCTTACTTATTGCACATCACATTGTAACGTTTGGTGTGATTCAGGGTTAAAGCCACCTGAGAGAAACGAGCCAAAAAGTATAGCTGAAATCCATTTCCGACCAAAAAAGGAGTTTAGCTATGCTGGGTTTTGACACCTTCCTGACCACACTTTACATGAAAATAGATGGTTTTTGCAAGTCATTTCTACCAGATTAAAAGCGGCCTGGCTCCAAACTCCTACTGGGCGTCAGTGAAGTCGTAATTATTCTATCGTCGAAATGGCAACGCTGGTCGAGCGAACGAGTTTTATCGCTGGGCCAAAGGTCATTTGCGAACGGCTTTTGCCAAATTGCCAACTCGACCGCAGTTTAATCGGTTGCCTCGACGAACTAATTCTTTGCAAATTTGGCGCATTCAGGCCTTAGCCCGCCCTTACTAATTTTGATACCTATATTTTGAACTTCCATACTCTTTTAACCTCGCTCAATAAGGCGTTGCACTATAATAGGAACGAAAAGAGTCGTTAAGAAACTTTATGTTTTTGTGAAAGGATAAATACAAAAACAATCTTTTACTAATTTTAAGGTTAAGTTATAATAAAAGACCTGAAATAAGCTTTTCTCAAAGTCAGTTTGCACTGATTCCTGGTCTACCGACTCTTTGTGTTCCACCAATGGTACAAGGCCTTAATGAGCTACCGGAAATGTCCCTCGTAATGCGTGGTCAGTGTAAGTGCCACTTGATGCGGTTCAGTTTTAGGTTGCTCAGATTAGTGGGGGTCAATCTACCAAACGTGGTCAAAGCCACCTGCCAAGACGACTACCTCACCACTAATCTAAAGCCGCAACTTATTATATAAATCGCTACCTAACTATACGAGTCACGACGGGAGTGTGATCAAGAACACATCTTTTCCTACGCACGAATAATTTGGACACTGGAACTTTCGGAATAAGGGGGCGGGGAGACTCAGGCTCCCCACTTATTCATTGTCCAGAGGCCAATTATGGAACAAACCCCCACGATCAGTAGAACTAAATTGACTAGCCAGGCCCCACTTCCAAACTGAACAAGGTTTATTATCAGGCTTATAGTGTCATAGGCAACGACCAGTGCCATAATGACACAAACTACAGTAATAGCAGTGGGGCGACCCGGAAGGTTGTTACTTTCACGGTTGGCTACGGGTGTCTGGCGGGAAGGGTCTGGGGTTGGCGTATGGTATAGTCGCCAGCCTACCCAGATTAGCCCGCTAAAATACATTGCAGTCATTAAAATGCCAGATGCGTTATTCCCGTTCAATAGCCACCACCTGTACTCGAAAGCTTCTACTAGCAGAGTTGCCAGGATTGCTAAGCCCAGTTACCGCCAGAAAATGGTTCTAACCCTTCCCAGCCGTGACATGAATTTAAGTTCAAAAGAAATAAGCATTCCTACTAACGTACCAGAAATCGCCCCAATCAGCGTTGCCGACATAACCCCCAGGAGTATCCCCAAAAGGAGGTAAAGGAAAAATAACCCAGGGCCAAGGCTGAGTAAGAGCTGCTGGCAGCTAAAAGAATACTAATTACTTAATTTTTGCGCAAAAATGACCGTCAGGCATTTTTGTAAGCTCAGGCCAAGTGTTCTTTAACAATTCAAATTTGGGTAAAGACCCTTAATTGGTTAGAATACGGTTGCCCAAAACTTTAACCTAACCAAAAAGGAGCTTTTACCTTGAAAAATATTACCAAATCTAAACTCAAATTGCATCCCGAACACGCTTTAGTCTGCCTACTCGGCCAGAAGTGCCAGGACGAAAAACTACTTGACCCCCTACATAAATTTATTAAGATCAAGCAGAAAACCGTGAAATATTCACCCGTCGACAAACTTACTGATTTGCTAGTGGCAATGCTACTCGATTGCGATGTTGTTTCTCAGGTCAATACCAAACTGGCCCAGGAAGTGGCCGTCTTGCACGCTTTTGGCCGGGAGCGCAGTGCTGACCAATCCACCGTCCAACGTACTTTATCCTGTTGCGAAAGTGAAAACGTGGTTCAACTCCAA
>JAYSYV010000289.1:0-6459 GCA_043727245.1 Chloroflexota bacterium
TTATCCGTTGGGTCCAACGTCATCTAGCTGATCCGGTCTCTGATGACCAATGGTTAAGTTATACCAGCCTGCTAAATTACACCTGATGTTTACTGCCAAGTTCAGTTATAGCCTTAACGCATTACAGCTGTGAAGAACCAGGCATAGACGCTGTAGAACAGCACCTGGAAGATGCTGTTGAAGGCTACCAGGCAGGCGGCGTACTCGCTATCGCCTTTAGCCAGTTCGTTCCAGACGATCCTTAGCCCCTGCGCTGATGGCAGGGGCTCATCATGCTGATCAACAGGTGATCAAACTCGGCCGCTTTAGCATTTTCAGGATGGTATGGCCGCTATGATAGTTGATGTTTACTTTATATAAAGTGTATGATAAACCCCTAAAAGCCTCACGTCAGGCAAAAGGAGGTAATTTGTTAATGCTACCGGGCAGGGGAAAAATTGGAATGAAAGTAAGGACGATTTAGTGAGCGACCAAAATGTTGAGTATAACGATGAACATGGTAAGACTGGCGAAGAAGGCCACTGGCACGAGTCAGGGGCAGCCCACCAGCAGGATACCTCTGGGCCGCCAGCTATGTCAGTTCGGAAAAGCGCTGCACCGCAAGATATATCTTTGCCGGTAATAGCAGCCCCTTCTACTCACCAACACGACAACTATCACGATCACGATCATCCCAATCCAGATGTTCATGGCCATCTCCACCAGGCTCAGGCTGACCACAATGATCACGGCGGCCAGCATGATCATGGCGAGCACGAGGGACACAACCACGACCGGGGCAAATTCGGCTGGCTCAAAGAACTGCTGCCTTTTGGCCACGGCCACAGTCACGATGCGGCCGATAGCCTGGATGATGCCCTGGCGGGTTCGGCCGAAGGGATTCGTGCCGTTAAAGTTTCGCTACTTGGATTGGGTGTAACTTCGCTGCTCCAACTGGTAGTAGTCTTGTTTAGCGGTTCAGTGGCTTTACTGGCCGATACGATCCATAACTTCGCAGATGCCTCGACTGCTATCCCACTCTGGCTGGCTTTTTCCCTTAGCCGTAAACCTCCTACCCGCCGTTACACTTATGGTTACGGTAGAGCCGAAGACCTGGCCGGGGTGTTTGTAGTGCTCATGATTATTAGCTCTACGATTGTGGCAGCCTGGGTTTCCGTCGAACGCCTGATTAATCCGCGTCCTATAACCGGGCTGGAATGGGTGGCGGTGGCCTCCCTGGTGGGCTTTATTGGCAATGAGGTAGTAGCCCGTTACCGTATCCGGGCCGGTGAAAGGATCGGCAGCGCTGCCCTGGTGGCTGATGGGTACCATGCCCGGACCGACGGTTTTACATCGCTGGCGGTGCTGTTCGGGACCGCCGGGGTCTGGCTGGGGTTTCCGCTGGCCGATCCCCTGATCGGGCTGGGCATAACAGTAGCCATCCTCTTTGTGCTCAAGGACGCCTCCTTGCAAATCTGGCAGCGGCTCATGGATGGGGTAGATCCAAAGATTGTGACCGGAGTTGAGAATGCCGCGCGGCAGGCTGAGGGTGTGCAAGATGTTTCATCGGTTAAGGCCCGCTGGATCGGGCACAGTATCCACGTGGAAGCCGAAATTACTGCTGACAAGGACATGAGCCTGAGTGAAGCTCACAGGGTGGCAGAGGATGTTCGCCACGCCATTCTGCATAAGGTGCCAAAGGTGGCGGGCGTTACGGTTCACGTTGACCCTTCGCAAGCGGATGGTTTTGACCCCCATGCCCGGCTGGATCACCACACTTCTCAGGAGAAGTAAGAGAACAATATTTTATTATCAAAGTCAACATTTATTTAAAGAGGCTTATATAACACTCTCTCTATGTGCGCCAGTTGCTACACTACAACGCCAATACCAGAGCGCCGTTCAGCCCGACTAAGTGCCAGGTTGAGCAGGCCGTACCCGCTGGCCAGGGTTACAAAGCAAGACAGGGCCAGTCCCAGCAGACTTATACTGACCTGCCAGGAAGTCCAATCGGCCCCGGTCAGCAACAGCGAGCGTATGGCTGAAAATGCCAGGGTCTGAGGTAATATAATCCCCAGGCTCTGGAGCCAACCGGGCAGGAGCGCCACCGGGACATATAGCCCGCTTACCAGCATTACCAGATAGCGGTAACCCCAGGTGATGGGGTTCTTGCCCGGACTTAACCTCTAACAAAAAGAAGAGGCTGGCCCCGGCCAGGCCCAGACCAATATTTGAACCCATTAAAAGTAGTAGAGCCAGTACAATTAGAGGCACATTCACCCCGTCAGGCACCGGTATTCCTCCCCACACCAACACCAGGCTAAACGCCAGTAGCTGCATACAGCCGGCAAATAAAACCTGCCAGCCTACCCGGCCTAAAATATTAGCCCGGATCCCGTGTACGGCCAGGCGGTAGGTCTCCAACCGCTTGTCCCAGAAAGCCTCTGAAATAATCTGGAACGGCCCGTCGAGAGCAGCCAGAGCAACCTGGTTTAGCAGGACGCCCACCATTATATAGGCGACATAGTTGCCGCCATAGCTGCGCACCGACTCGCTGGCTCCGGCACTTAAAAACCGGCCGACAAAATACCAGACTCCGACCGGCGTTAGTTGTTGGGCAGCGGCCAGGATCAGGCTGGCCGGGTAGTAGCGTAACCGGCGATATTCCAACCAACCGGCGGCCAGACACGCTCGCACAAACCCCCCCAAATTAACTCGCTGTGCTTCCATTTTCATGTTGGCATACTTATCAAAGTTTGTATCAATTTCAGTTTCATTTTCATTCCGCCTCGGCCCGTCTGCCTGTGTCGATCGCAGCAGCTACCTCTACCAGTAGCTCCAGCCAGTTTGTCAGCCGCTCAATGCCATTCAATAAGAGCCTGGAAGAGAAGAATTGAGCGCCAGGAAAACGTCCTGTAAAGTTACAGGTTCGGCCTTCAGGCTGACCAGCTGAAAGCCTTTATTTCTAACCCAGCTTAGTAGGGCAGGCATAGTAGCTCGAAGGTCAACCGACTCCAGGTTCAACTCCGTTAACGCTGCTGTTGCTGATATTGGCTGGCTTGTATTTACCCCAGGCTCAGGTTGTTGATGCGCTGCTATCAATAATGAAGAAGGAAGGACTGCCATCACACCCGGCAATTTAGCCAGTCTCTCCTCTACCCTCTGGCTATCTCTGGTTGTAAGAGTGCCTTTCAGCACTACTTTAACCGGCCGGCGGAGCTGCAGGGATTGGGTGAGTTGCCGGGTTGGCTGGTGAGTTAGAAGCCGGCCGCTACTTAGCAAAGCAATCTCGCCACACAGTTCATCGGCTTCTTCCATCACATGGGTCGTCAGGATAACCGTAACGCCTTGCTGCCGGTTCATTTCAGAAATAAGTGAGCGCACCGAGCGCACTCCCTCCAGGTCCAACTTGTTGGTCGGCTCATCCAGGAATACGAGCCGATTATGCGCCATTAAGGCGCGGGCCAGGGCCAGGCGCTGCCGCTGTCCTGCGCTGATATGCATCGGCCAGGCCTCAGCTTTATCCACCAGGTCGAGCCGGTTGAGGAGTTCGTCAATCCGGGTGCGTGCGGCCCGGCCGTGCAGCCCATAAACCGGCGCCCAGAAAGCCAGGTTCTGCCGCACCGTCAGGTTGTTATCGGTGCCTACCTCTGAGGTGGTGGATACCAGGCTCACCCTTGACCTGATCTGGCGGTGCTGTTTCAGCAGATCATACCCCACCTGGCCCTTTCCCTGGTCGGGCCGCAGCAGACCCGCCAGGATTTTGATGAGGGTAGTTTTACCGGCTCCGTTGGGACCCAGCAGGCCAAAAACCTCGCCGGGAACAATCTGGAGTGAGACGTCTCCCAGCGCCCTGACGGGAGGAGCTGTATTTGACGTCAGGCGCACCGATCGGGACAGGTTCCGCAGCCAGAGGGCCGGCCCCTTCATCTCGAGTTTGGTGCTTTGCAGCGACACTTCCAATCCCTCATAGGTCCTGGAAACCTGCCGTACGTCAACTATAAAGTCCTTCAAAGTAAATAACCCGCCACCTCAATTTTAATTAATAAGCCCGGCCAGTTTAGCCTCAAGGTTCTCTTGCTCGGCCAGCATCAACTTTAATTAATAAGCCCGGCCAGTTTAGCCTCAAGGTTCTCTTGCTCGGCCAGCATCAACTCAGGCTCAGAAGAACGGGCGAGTACGGCCAGATTGGCCAGGACCATCACTACCTGCCAGGTTTGCAGGAAGCTACCGTTAACGGGTGCCGCCGAGCAATAGCCTTCCATGATAGCGGTCCGGTCGTGCGGATGGGGCCAGCGCCTGAGGTCTAAAGCCGGGTGGCTGATGAAAGCGTCCCCGAAATCGATCAAACCGGCAAAAGCACCACTGTCCGGATCAAAAAAGTATGTTCGGGACCCGGATTAGAATGAAGTGCCACCCTTTCATCCGATACCGGCAGGCCGGCTAATGCCTGCTGAACTACCTGATCAGGAGAAAGTTTCAAAGATCAATCCTTCTTCTTATTATTTTTTTTACTACTATTACTACTCATCCGGGCAGTGACCGCAGTGGCTGTTTCAGTAAACAGTTCATCCAGCCGCGATTTAAAAGTATCAAAGTTTTGATCGCCCGCAAAGAGATTGCTCCGGCCGAGTTCCTCCTGAGGAAGCTGGTGGATCTGCCGGAGGGTCCAGCCGAGCGCGTGGAGGGCCGTCTTTCGAACTTCGCCCTGCGGCTGCGGGTGCAGGTGGCGGAAGGGAAAACCCTTCAGCCGGGTCATCAAGATGTATTCGATATCATCAGCAGCCGTACTTTCGCGGCCGTAGCCCAGCACTTCTGGCACGCTTATGTGGGTGCCTCCCTTATTTAACTCGTTCAGAAACAGAACCTCTTTTTCGAGGCTGGTTCGGGGCCGCCGCCGGTGGGGGCGCTGCACTTTAAGGATGAAGCCACTATCAATCATATAAGTGCGCGCTTCGCCCCCGTCTCGTCAACATCACCAACTGCACCGGCTTCCGGCAGGTGTCGGCGAGCCAGGGTCAGGACTGTTTCCTCGGCCAGAACCGGATCCAGGACCTGGGGTTGCAGGTAAGTATCCCCGGGCATAGCAGTTACTCCTATTTGCTGCTTTCTAGCTTTGTTATAAAACCGTTTCATATAATGCTTCTACAGCTACAGCTGCCGTCAGGCGGGTTGGCCTTGCCGCGCCGCAGTCTTAAAGGGGTTCAAGAGCTAGCTGGGCGTAAAGTGCCTCGAAGAGCAGGCCGCTCCTCTCCAACGTCACGTAATCGTCCCGGCTGATCAGTCTTAGCCCCCGGCAAATCAAATCCACACCCTGAGCTGCCGGCTCCAGGTTAACTTCCTGAACTTCATCGGCTTCATCTATTAATCGGGCGATGCGGCTTAAAACGGCATCTTTAAGATTGTACTCCCTCAAGATCGTGTGGAAGGTACAATGGCCGCGATGATGAGAAAGGCGAACGCCGGGAATATCAAAAGCTTCTCTGCCTTCCGGCAGCGGTTTTTGGCCGGCCTGGATAAACTCAAATTCTGCCAGGGGATCAATGAATTTTTTGATCAGCCAGGCGCAGCCCATCCGGTCAATACCCACGTTTTCCCAGGTTACCCATTTCACAGTTCATCTTCTCCTTCCTTCTTTCCGGCGGGTCGATGCCCTACTACTTCTTCTACACGCTCTTCTTTATCATTAAAAGTAAGGAGAGCTTGTTGCACCTGCTTGCCCAGTTCCGATTGAAAATAGTCGGCCCTTTTGATTTGATGGTAGCGGCTGGCCAGCTCGGCCAACTTTGATCCGGCACCCCGATCGGCCTGCTCAAGCTCAAGCTGCGCCAGGACCAGGGAGTAATCTCCAGCTACCTGAGCTAGAAATTGCTGCACCAGTTCTTCTTCCTGTTGATTGTTGAGAAGGAGGTTGGACTTCCACAACATCGCCTTTCCCTCTAACTCGCTTATCTCGGCCGCCAGCCACTGAAATTGCTCCTGTGTCCGAGTATTGGAGGGCAGGATCCAGATAGCATCGTGCAACAAAACAGCGCCCATCCTCTTCAACTTGCGCCAGACGTAGACTCGGCTGGCGGAAGGTTCGCGCGGCATTTTGTAGTGCAGCAACAACCAGGTGTGCAATACTTTACTCCCTCAAATTAATAGAAGTCTGGCTGCATGTGGTTAATGTAATGAGCCTGGAAAGAAAGAAGCAAAGAAAAGTTTTTAACTTCAGCATAATATCGGAAGTAAGCTTCATTTGACATTGCTGTTAAAATTAGTAACAGTGGTTACATTTTACTATTGTAATATAGTAAACGCAATGCTTAATCCTTATTTACTTTAGCTGCTGACACCTTTTAACCTGAAATTGGTGTTTAGATAAAATCTTTTCTATATGTAGTGTAATTGGATGATTTTGATGCAGTATGTTGTATATTTCGCAAATATTTATTGTGTTAAGACCTGAAAACTGTCCTAATCTTCGTCCTGAAGGTT
>JAYSYV010000290.1:0-2067 GCA_043727245.1 Chloroflexota bacterium
AGAACTTCTTCTTTCAGGCTAATGGTGAGCCGGGCAAACACTTCGATCCACCGGAATCCTCCACCCCTGGTTAGATAGCGAATTTCATGCCGGCAGTAATCCTTTTTACGTTCAACCAGTGCATTAAAAAGGTCCAGATTAAGCTCCCGGTCCTCCGGGTGGACAAAATCCAAAAAGAAGTGACCAATAGTTTCAGAAGTCTCAAAGCCGGTTATTTCAATCCAGGCCGGGTTGAGGAATACAAAGTTGCCGGTAGCATCTGTTTGGAAAACAACTTCTTTGAGATTATCTACTACCAAACGGTAGCGCTCTTCGCTCAGGCGGAGTTGCTCCTGAATGCGGAATTGGTCAGTAATATCTATGCCCACTCCGCCAACCGTAATTACACCGGTAAGATCGGGCAAAGGAAATTTATAAACCATGGCCTGGCCGAAAGTCCCATCTTCAAGGAGGATTGGTTCCACGACTTGCAAAGGTTGGTTAGTGTCTATGACAATCCGGTTATTGGCCTGGTACTGGCTGGCTATTTCAGAAGGTAAGAGTTTGGTTACATTCTTTCCATTTTGTTGCTCAGGGTTTTGGAGGCTTAAAATTTTATTGTTAAATAGCAAATTCCCGTCCCGGTCATTAATCCAGACAAAGGCCGGAGTATGAGTCATAAAAGCGGAAAGCCTACTTTCAGCCAGCTTGAGCTGCTTTTGGGTATTTAACCTTTCCTCACTCAGGAAAAGTTCCAGCTTTTTTATCCTGTCGGCCATTTGCTCAATTACCAGGGCTTGATTGTGGTTTTCTACAGAAGGTGGATGGTGAGCCGGTTGCGGGCCAGGTGCCATTTTCGGTTGATCATGCGAGGTAGCAGAAACTTGAGTTGGATCATATTCAAAAGTCAATTTAATCCCCTTTAATTCTTCGGTTGGTTATATGCACCTGAAACAGGTAAAAGTAATCACCTGCGTAGCCAAAATAATGTGTTGAAGTATAACATAGTATGATCAACCGGAAGATTACCAATTTTTTGGTATATTTATGTATGTATTCCATCAGTTTCGGAGAAGAGACCGAGGGAACCTTTTCCATTTTCAAGTGGTGGCAAGCGGTATCGGATACAAAAGCTTGTTACTGCTGTGACGTGATACCAGGGTCTGTGAGGGTAGTAGCGGAGTGGTCCGCTGTCAATAGTACGAGTGGCTTCTAATTTACTCGCCGGTTGTTCGATATATCTACCCTCTACCATTCTATAAAACCGGCTGGCAAAACCCTTTACTCCGTTCCCAGATTTGCCTTATTCTTCGGAGGAACCGGTTATAGCCAGGGCAATAGTCAGCAAGAAGGCACTTTCCTCTATTGCCTGGACTTCATGCCGTAGCGCATCTTCCAGCACCAGCAACTCTCCTTGAGCTAGTTCAGTTGAAACATTCTCGCCTTGCGGCTCTAAAATGAAACGAATCCGGCCCTGCAGCATGGTCAGGGTAAACCGGCCCGGAGCGTTATGTTCGGGTAGGTTGTGCCCTTTCTGGAGGCAGACTATAACCGTACGCAAGCCCGGCGTTTTAGTCAGGGCGGACGCACTATTCTTATTTTTATTCCAGGAAGGATCGTGTTTCTGATAATCTTTGACCAGGGTCAGAGCGTTGTGGCCCTTATCACGATACTCAGCTTCATTTTGTAACCTGTTAACAACTTCATTCAGGTTAAAGCTTGCTGTTACACCGTTTAAAAAGCGTCCCGTCCGGTCAGATCGGATGGTGGCTGGTTCTTGTGGCTCTTTAGTGTCCAAAGCTAATATGTCCTTTCAATTTATCTCAAAAAAATCTGAGTGTGCTTATCCTGCCTGTTTTTAAGAAGCAGCAGTAGCAATGGCGTCGTTAAACAGGTGAGGTGTGAAGCGCAACACGCTTAGCTGGCTGGTTTTCACCCTATTCCCTTTTAATTTAAACCTCAGTCCAGACCCAATCCCGTACCTGGGGCATATCCTCAAAATACTCCCGCACATAGGCCGCATGCTGGGCTAACATGTCTTCACATTCGGCAATTAAAGCCGTGGCACGCTCCTCTAAACGCGCTACC
>JAYSYV010000291.1:0-2064 GCA_043727245.1 Chloroflexota bacterium
TAGAATAGTGGCAGATGAAGCTCTGGCCGGTTTTATAGAAGAAAAAGGGCTTGAAACATTTGTAGAACGCTGGGAAAAGCTGCCGCTCTTTGCCAGTCAGGCCAGTTTGCCGGAAGCTTTACGGGCGAATTTGCACCGCCAGCGTTTGTTAAACCGGCCCGAAGGGCTGGCAAACAGCTTGCGCGGCCTGGGTACGGGTGTGCAACCTTCGCTCTGGGATAATTTGCCCGACCTGGCCGGTCCGGTCCTTGTTCTAAACGGCGCACTGGACACCAAATTCAAGGCCATCGGCCAGCAGATGCAGGAGCGGTTGCCCAATGCTCGCCGGGAAGTGGTCGCCGGGGCCGGACATACCATTCATCTGGAAAAGCCTGACGAGTTTGAGAAGTTAGTCAAAGGGTTTCTGGCAGAGTTATGAACAGGCCGCTATTGATTATCGTTTCGGGACCGCCCGCCAGCGGAAAAACTACCCTGGCTCGCCAGTTTGCCCAGGAATTGCAACTGCCTTTGCTTTACAAAGACGGTATCAAGGAAACACTTTTTGACAGTTTAGGCTGGCACGACCGGGAATGGTCCAAAAAACTGGGCCGAGCAACTTATGGGCTGCTCTATTACTTTTTAGAAGCTCAACTGGCCGCCGGGCAAGCCCTGATAGTTGAAAGCAATTTCAGCCCGGAAGCCACGGCAAAATTCCTGGAACTGCAAGAAAAGTACCCCTTCCGGCCTTTTCAAATACTTTGCCGGGCCGAAGGCAGCGTCCTGGTGGCCCGCTATGCCGTCAGGGCCAACGACCCCGACCGCCATCCCGGTCACGTAGATTTAGAAACGCTGGAAGAATTAAAACCGGGCCTGTTAAAAGGCCGCCTGGAGTCCCTGGATATTGGCGGCGAAGTGGTCGAAGTAGATACGACCGATTTTTCAAAAATAAATGTGGCCGGTTTATGCTTCCGGCTCAAAAAGGTTTTACAAGAAAGCTAGAATTAGCGGCTAAAGGTTAGCCCGAAAGGAGTTTTAAGAAAATGGCTTCAGTTAACTGGCAGAAAACCGAGGGATACGAGGACGTTATCTACGAAAAAGCCGAAGGAATTGCCCGTATCACCATCAACAGGCCGGAAGTCCACAACGCTTTCCGCCCCAAAACGGTCTTTGAATTACAGCAAACCCTGGAAGATGCCCATGAAGACCCCGAAATAGGCGTGGTCCTGCTGACCGGGGCCGGAGGTAAAGCTTTCTGTTCGGGTGGCGACCAGCGAGTGCGTGGTCATGGGGGATATGTCGGGGAAGACAAGACACCCCGCCTGAATATCCTGGGTGTCCAGAACCAGATTCGTTATATGCCTAAGCCGGTTATCGCCGTTGTCGCCGGATACGCTATCGGCGGAGGCCATGTGCTGCACGTGGTTTGCGACCTGACTATTGCCGCCGATAACGCTATCTTCGGCCAGACCGGCCCCAAAGTCGGCAGCTTTGACGGCGGTTATGGCGCAAGCTACCTGGCAAGCATTGTCGGCCAGAAGAAAGCCCGCGAAATCTGGTTTCTGTGCCGCCAGTACAACGCCCAGGAAGCTCTCCAAATGGGCCTGGTTAATACGGTCGTGCCGCTGGACCAGCTTGAAGAAGAGTCTATCAAGTGGGCCAAAGAAATCCTGGAAAAAAGTCCGATTGCCCTGCGCTTCCTCAAAGCCTCTTTCAACGCCGATACCGACGGCCAGGCCGGTCTGCAACAGTTGGCCGGGGATGCCACCATGCTTTACTACATGACCGAGGAAGGCAAAGAAGGCCACCGGGCCTACCTGGAAAAACGCAAGCCGGACTTCTCCAGGTTCCCGCGTTTACCCTAGAAGCAAAAAAGCCGATAGCCAGGATAAACCAATTTTCAGGGGTTGAATTCTTGTATTGAATTTGTAACCGACTAAACATCGGCTTGATAATCCCGGCTGTTGGTTCAGGATTAACCAATTTTATGATAATAACCGGCCTGAAGTGGATACCCTATCGCCTGCCGTTTGCCGGGATTTTTGGCACAGCCCAGGCCAATTTACGGGTCCGGGAAGGCTTCATAAT
>JAYSYV010000292.1:0-2064 GCA_043727245.1 Chloroflexota bacterium
CTGCTGACGGGCAGAAATTCGGTTGCGCCCTGAATCAGGCCGAGCAAGATTGCCTCAAGGTAATCCAAAAGTTCAGCTACTCCTTTCAGAGTTATTTATAAAAACATGGAAAATCTAACGCTGATTTCGGCTGATTTTAACATCAAGCGGAAAGCAGTTCAAATCAGGTAAATCTAAGGCTCGAATTAAGCAGGAATTAGAAGAAATTCTCGCAAGAATCTAACAAAAACTAATAGACAATCCTTATGCCTTGTGATAAATACTTTATTGGGGATAAGTCTCTTTATGGGATTTGTAGCTCGTAGGTGATTTAATTAGTGCATTATACAAGATATAGTGGCATTATACAAGATAGATGTTGATTTAATTTTTATCTCATGGTAATATTATTTTACCACTAAAGTGGAAGCATTTTCTAAAATGCGAAACCGCCAAACAAATTCAATCAATCTATAAACTCTCAGAAGCTGTAATGTCACTAAACTTTTCCAGTAACTTTGAGTAACAAAATTAGAAAGAATTAAATCAGGAGGCGGTTCAGCAAGCTATAGATGTAATACTTTTTGTAATACTTTTATATATTATCAGGGTTTCTAACAAATTGAAAGCTTTAGGGCAATCAATTTTAGAATTTTGATAATAGGGACAACTCTTATAGGTAACACTGTAACTCTGTCTCTGCAGGTTGAATCGTTCAATATTCCCTCCTGATAAAGCGGTATTTTATCAATATTCGAAAACGCTTCTTTGGATGAAGTCTTTTTAGGAATGTTTTGTTGGAGTGCAGGTCAATCACTCTGAGCGTTTTCATAGGTTTCAAGGAAAAACCATGCCTAAAAGCAATTTGCAAAAACCGGGTCAAAATCCTCGTAAACCAGGGGAATATGTTGAACGTGGACCACGTGGTGGGAAAGTACCTGATGAACGTCAGGTAACTATCGAAACCGGTGATAAACCATTACCTCCAACTCAAGAACCTGGTCGGACTTGGGAGCGAACTGGACCGCCCGAAGCTTAAACTTGTTGTTTTCAATTGGGCAAGAAATTAAATCTTTGTTCTTAACAACATAGTTCAGAAAAGACTTCAAGAGAGCTACTTTCTTGAAGTCTTTTTATTTTTAATAGAAATTAGTAACTGTTCTATGACGAGGTGTGGCTTTTATTTTAGGGGGCCTTTTACAGAAAATTGTTAGCCTTCATCCGGGATATTATAGCTCAAAAAAACGCGAGTACCCTGACCTCGCACACTGTTGATTTCGCATTTTGCCCCGACCAACATCAGCCGCTCCTGCATAGAGGCCAGGCCCATTTGAGCCGAAAGGCGGCTCGTCCCCGGCGCTTTGAGGTCAAATCCAGCCCCCTGGTCACTGACTTCTATTTCGACTACCTGGGGCTTGTTACGTGGCCCTTTGACCCTGGCTGTCACTGCAATTTCGCTTCCGGCGGCGTGCTGGCAGGCATTATTCAGAGCCTCCTGGGTCGCCCGGAAGAGGGCTACTTCCACCGCCCCAGGCAGACGCGGCACTTCGGCCCCATCCACCCGAAAAGTCGGATGGCTCTTTGACCCGGCTGCTTCGGACACTTCCCGGACATACTGGCGCAAAGCCGAGTTCAAACCGAACTCGTCCAGGTTGAGAGGCCGCAAATCCTGGGCCAATTTTTTGGTCTGGTTGACCAGGGTATGGAGGCGTTCTTCGGTCTTGATTAAATCCACTGATGAAGGGCTGCGGACTTTTTGCAGGTAAATCTGGACACTCTGGCGCGAAGCGGTCAGGGACGGTAACAACTCGCTCAGGATGCGCTCGGACAGCCGCCTTTTTTCCTCCTCCTGGATGGAAACAAAGCGCCCGGCGAAAAGGCGCAGACGTTCGTTGCGTTCGGCAAGGGTTTCGCGCAAGCGCCGGTTTTCGACCTGCACCGCCAGTTGGGCCGCCAGGATTTCAAACATCTCACGCTCGTCACCGGTAAAGGCCCGCTCCAGGGCAGCCCGGCAGACCACCAAAGCCCCCACACCCCGCTCACCGACCATAATCGGGATTACGGCGATTGCGCCTGGGATTACCT
>JAYSYV010000293.1:0-2063 GCA_043727245.1 Chloroflexota bacterium
GTACCGGCGTGCATGGTGCCGCTCGCTACCAGGTTAGGGTGGCGGTATTCTCCCCGCCTTTTTTTGAGTTGCTCTACATCTTCTAACCGGTAGCGGCGGTTACGTTTTTGATCGGTTGACGCCTCAGACCTAAGAAAACCTCGGCTGACATAGGCATATAGCGTATCTACACTCACTCCTAACTCTAAAGCCGCTTCCCGTGCAGACAAAAAGGATTTGTTTGATACACTCATAGCTTTTTTATTATCCTTCAAATAACCAGGCAACACTGGTTTTCCGTTTCCTATGCAGTATGTCTTTAAGTATATAACATATTGACATCTTTATCAATATACCTATGCTTTAGCTTCAAGATACTTGATTTCCCGAGATATATTGATTTTCAAAATCAAGATTGACAGGCCATTCATTTATGCTACAATGTTTCCATACCCATAAATTTAGTTTTATGGCATTACAATACGCTGCCAACAACTACCGCGTTTACCCATATTACTTTGAGCCAGGTGCTTAGTTCAACCGGTCTTATCCTTTCGAGTGAAGTCGAGGAATCTTTTCCCCGCTTGTTTTCCTATTGGTGCAGGTCAGCCTTTGGTTTGCCCAAAATATCCTGGAGCTGTTATATGTCTAACCAAACCGGCCCTCTGGAGGGTATTAAAGTCCTGGAACTTGGTAACCTGGTGGCCGCTCCCTACGCCGGTCGGCTTTTCGCCGAGTTCGGAGCTGAGGTAATTAAAGTGGAACAGCCTCGCTCCGGGGATGAACTCCGACAGTGGCGGCTCTTTCAGGGCGACACCTCGCTGTTCTGGCGGTTGCATGCTCGCAATAAAAAAACTATCACGCTGGACTTGCGTACCGCCGAAGGGCAGGCTATTGCGCTGGATTTAGTAGCTCAAGTCGATGTTGTGCTTGAAAACTTCCGGCCCGGCACCCTGGAGAAATGGAACCTGGGATACGAAGAGCTCAAGACGGTCAACCCTGATCTAATCTTTGTTCGTATCTCCGGGTACGGGCAGACTGGCCCTTACCGGGATCGGACCGGCTTTGGCGGGATTGCCGAGGCGATGGGCGGTTTGCGGCATATTACCGGGTACCCCGACCGGCCGCCAACCCGGATCGGGATAAGCCTGGGGGACACCCTCGCCGGATTGTATGGCGCATTGGGAGCGTTAATAGCGCTGCTCTATCGCGAACGATCGTCCCGCACCTTTGAACATGAGGCTGATTCCAAGGTTTCCAGGCAAGGCCAGGGGCAGATGATTGACGTGGCTCTTTATGAAGCAGTTTTTGCT
This sequence comes from Chloroflexota bacterium, assembly GCA_043727245.1. Lineage (GTDB taxonomy): Bacteria > Chloroflexota > Chloroflexia > Chloroheliales > Chloroheliaceae > 54-19. The sequence continues at coordinate 1,293 of JAYSYV010000293.1, forward strand.
GTCACCGAGTCGCTGCTGCCGGAGTACGATGGTTATGGTATAGCCAGGGAACGCACCGGCAACATTTTGCCTGGGCTTACTCCTTCCAATATCTACCCCTGCCTGGAAGATAAATGGGTTGTCATTGGCGCAAATGCCGACGGGGTTTTCAAACGGTTGATGGAGGCGATTGGAAAAACACAGTATAAAACCGACCCACGCTTTGCGGATAACGTAGGCCGTACCAATCACCGGGAGTATCTTGACACAATCATTGGAGAATATACCTGCCAGCACAGCCTGGAAGAAGTACTCACCTGCATGATTGAAGCCGGGGTACCGGCCGGGGCCATCTACAGCGCGGCCGATATTGCCAGCGATCCCCACTACCAGAGCCGGGATATGGTTGAGGAACATGAAGTTAGTCTGGAACCGGGCGTAAGTAAACGAGTTCGTTTCCCCGGCATTGTGCCAAAACTGAGTGAAACTCCGGGTCAGACTCGCTGGCTTGGCCCCGACCTGGGCGCTTTCAACGAGGAAGTTTACGGCCAACTCCTTCATTACCGGCCCGAAAAATTGGACCAATTAAAAGAAGCTGGTGTGATCTAGCCCTGGTGGGTGCTGGTAGCAGCCTGGCAAGTGAACCATTGTAATAAACAGATAAGGGACTTAAAAACAATTAGATGTTCCAAGAATTAGCAAAGGAGATGTCCACGAACCACTTTTCAAGACCAGGCTTGCGCTCAAGGTGGGTTTCTAAGACTTCCATAGCGGCTTTAGTCAGCTTAACAC
>JAYSYV010000294.1:0-2063 GCA_043727245.1 Chloroflexota bacterium
ACCCTTATGGCGGGTGCGAGTCAAGGGCCGGACTGCCAGGAGCTAATAAATTATAAAATTTGTAACAAAAGGCCAGCCGGTTTCGTATGAATATTGTTAGAGATAATATAGACCCCATTTGAATATTCATTAGAAAGCGTTCGGCTTTATGGAAAGTTTTATTCAATTCCTGAGCGACCCAAATGTAGCTTATTTGCTGCTAGCCCTGGGAGTGCTGGGGTTATTAGGCGAACTTTTTCATCCCGGTGCGATTGTGCCAGGAGCCGCCGGGGCGATTGCCCTTATCATGGGACTGGTCGGGCTGGGCCATTTGCCTTTTAGCTGGGGCGGACTGGCTTTGCTGGCTTTGGCCGGAGGGCTTTTCGCGTTTGAACTCTCTACCGGCGTGAGCGGCTTGCTGGCGGTGGCGGCGCTGGTGGCCTTTGTGGCCGGTTCTTTTACGCTCTTTCAGGTTCCCGCCACCGGCCTGGACGCGGTGGTGGTCAATCCCTTCCTGGTCGGGGCTATGACCTTACTAATGGCTGGTTTCGGCCTCTATATCTTCAAGGTTGTCCGCACTTCCCGCCACGCCCCGGTCCAGAGCGGACTGGAAGCTCTCCGTAACAGCCCGGCCCAGGCCATTACCCGGCTTAACCCTAAAGGCAAAGTACGTATCCAGGGTGAAGTCTGGACCGCCGAAGTGGAAACTCTGCCCGGTCTGACCAGCTTCCCGGTGGAGCCGGGCCAGGCGGTAGAAGTGACCGGCCTGGAAGGTGTCATTTTGAAGGTGCGCGGCAAACCCGGCTCCTCGGAGGAAGGTTCCGAATGGAGCGAAGTTGGGTGGAATAAATTATGATTTCAATTTATTTGCCTGACCTCGATGGCAACCTGCTTGAAATTTCGAACTATTTATAATCCGGCATCTGGAAGCAAAAGTTAGGTTTTTAGTTAGCAGAAAAGAGATACCATGAACAATTTTTTCACAACGGGCGGACCGATAATTATTATAGCGGTGGTCGTAGCGGTTCTGCTTGGCATCGTTCTTTCAGCCGTCCGAATATTGCCGGATTACCAGCGTATGGTTGTTTTCCGGTTAGGGCGATGTGTCGGAGCCAAGGGGCCAGGGGTCGTTTTTCTACTCCCTTTTGTTGATAAAGGTGTCCGGGTAGATTTGCGGGAAACATGGTTTGAAGTCCAACCTCAAACCTGTATTACCAAAGATAACGCAACCGTTTCGATTGACTTCCTGATTTATATGAAAGTGGTAGATTCCATTCCGAGCGTAATACAGGTGGTGGATTACCGGGGCGCGGCGCGAGGTATCGCTATCACGACCTTGCGGGCGATTGTCGGTGACATGTCCCTGGACGATGTGCTGGCGAAACGCGATAGTATCAACGAAATAATGCGCGGCAAACTGGACGAAGCGACCTCGCGCTGGGGTATTAAAGTGACAGCGGTCGAAATCCGCGAAGTTATCCCTCCCCGCGACATCCTCGAATCCATGACCAAGCAAATGTCGGCTGAACGGACCCGCCGGGCATTGGTGCTGGAAGCCAACGGCCAGAGTGAAGCGGCTATCAAGCGGGCCGAAGGTAATCGTCAGGCCACAATCCTGCAAGCCGAGGGTAATCGTCAGGCTACAATCCTGCAAGCCGAGGCTGCCCGTGAAGCAGCGATTATGCAAGCCGAAGGTTATTCGTTGGCTCTGGAGAAGGTTTATCAGATAGCTAACCACGTGGATGGCCGGACCATGAACTTGCAATACCTGGAAACCCTCAAAGCCCTGGGCCAGAGTCAGTCCACCAAGTGGATTATGCCGCTCGAACTGACCAGCCTGATCCAGCCTTTTACGATGATGGCCCAGCAGGCCGGGCAAATGACCAGCCCGACTCCCCCGGCTCACTCCAACGGCAACGGTTCTCAAAGTCTGCCCACACCTGGTCACGCTATGGCTCCGGCCAATGGCAACGGCAGCGGTTTGCCCCAAGCTCGCCCGAACGGCTCCGGTGTTCACGTCAATCCGCTACCGCCGATTAGTCAGTAACCGGATTTAAAAAGAGCGCCCTGGATTTTCCAGGGCG
>JAYSYV010000295.1:0-2061 GCA_043727245.1 Chloroflexota bacterium
AACCTGGGGACGAACCCCGAACGGACCGAACAGATCAACCTGACGGTTCCATTGGACGAAAAGATTACCAGCTTTATTTTGAACCTGAGTAGCGGTGGGGTAAAACTGCGCGGTCAGGAAGGTTTGAAGGAAGTACGCATCCTGGCGACCAAGCGCGTGTGGACCAGTGACGACCTGGAAGCCCGGCTGCAATTCGATAAATTGCAGTTGAACCACACGATTGAAAGTGAAAGCGGCATCTTGCGGGTGGAAGCCGGCGACCCTAACCAGGGATTGGTCATCGGTCGCGCCCCCAGAATGGACCTTGAAATAGATGTTCCTCCGGCCCTGGCGGCTAACCTGACCAGCAACTATGGGGAAATATTGACCAAAGACTATAATGGCGATCTGGTTGCCACAACCAACCTTGGGGCAATTGCGGTCGAAAGCTACAGCAGTGGTCGAAACATTACGCTCAACACCACCAGCGGTAAACTAAGTTTGCAGGGCGTAGCGGCGGGCCTGGTGAAAGCCCATTCCAAGGTTGGTTTAATCGAACTCTCCGGGGTGGGCGCGGAAGCCCTGGATTTGGATGCCACGGCAGCCAGTATCCGAGCCAGGGGCATCAATTGCGACCGGTACGCGGCGCGGGCTGTCACCGGCAGCATCGAACTTTATGAGGCTAAAGTAGAGTCGGACCTGGAAATGAAGGCCGGAGCGGGCCGCATTCACGCCGAGCGAGTCCAGGCCGGTTCGCTGCACCTGGAAGCGACTACCGGCTCGGTCTTTTACCGGGGCAACGTTCCGACCGCACCTAGCGAAATAATGAGCCGGGTGGGCAGCGTGCAAATGGTCCTGGCTTCCGGCACTGGCTTTAATCTGGAAGCGGTCAGCAATGTGGGTACGGTAGACATTGCGCTGCCAGTGACTAACTTGAAATACCAGGGGCGGAACAATTTTGAAGGTCAGGTTGCCGGGGGTGGTTCCCTGGTACGGGTAAGCAGCCAGGTAGGCTCGATAAAAATAGCCCTGGGTTAAAGTTGGTCTAAAGGCCAATGCCGTTACTCCAGGGTAGTGGTAAAATTACTGCAAGTGCAGAAAATGTAAGATGTTACCACTATTAAGAAAAAGTTTGAGTGAGATAACCGCATGTTGAATTTTTCAACGACTACCGGTGGCTGGTTAGGCCACTTCCCAGGAAAAATATCGAAGTCAGACCCGGCCAGGACTGTAGCGCAACCAGTCCAACAAAGCGCCCGCCTGACATCACCGGCCCAGGAAACTTCCCAGACTACTACTACGGTTGAAATAGAACGGCCTACCAGTCTGATTGATTCCACCCTCCTTAAAGTAGAAAGTTTCGATAATCTGCCGGGCGGCCGCTCCGCCGAAATCCGGCTGATTGCCCTGGCTCAGACCGGCGACCAGGCGGCTTTCGCCGAGCTAGTCGAAATGCACCAGGATTTTGTTTTCAACCTGGCCTATCGCATTTTGCAAAATTATGAAGAGGCCGATGACGCTTCCCAGGAAGCTTTTGTGAAAATCTGGCAAGCTCTCCCCGGTTTCCGGGGTGATGCCAAGTTTACAACCTGGGCTTACCGGATTGTCCGTAATAGCTGCCTCAACCGGTTGCGCTCGATCAAAGGAAATCCGCGTTTAATCTCGGTTGAAATCAATTATGACGAGGGTAACGATGGCGAGCAAGATATTCTGGCTAACTTGCCCGGCGACCAATCCGAGGAACCAGCCTGGCGTTTCGATACTGACGAACGCCGCCAGCTACTCTGGGGTCAGGTTGATCAATTGCCGGTCAAGTATCGCGAGATTATCGCTCTTTACTACGGCCAGGAAATGAGCTATGAAGAAATCGCCGCTGCCCTGGAAGTGCCGGTCGGAACGGTCAAGACCCACCTATACCGGGCCAAAGCTCAGCTAAAGACCCGGTTATTAAATTTACACGGCCAGGGTGCTTTAGAATTCGGCAATTAGAGAAACTATTGCCAGGGTTTGGTATAATAGTAAGAAATAACCTAAAGATCAGGTAACGCAAATGGCAGAACCACAATTTTCAGAATTAAATAA
>JAYSYV010000296.1:0-2060 GCA_043727245.1 Chloroflexota bacterium
ATAATTGCCGGACGCTTATTAACAATGGGTTTTCAATCGTTTGTTGCGCCTGATGTTAATTCTAGTGTGTAAAATTTAGCCGTATCTTCCCTGTACCCCTCGTTACCCATCCAGAATATGGCTATTGAGGTGTAATGGAACAGAAATATACGCCTCGCGTATCTTTGTTCTATTCCAGTTCCCTGCTTTAAGGGAGTTGAGGCCTCTCAAAAATTAACAGCAAGGTTTTTCTCACTCAGCCAACCCCGCGTTGGACCATAGTAGGTCTTTTGGTTCCTATTATTGCTCAACGTGTACCTGCGGTAATAACCCTTACCGCAAGTATTCATTCGAGTTTGAACTAAAATGGACATAATTACGGTGAATGGCGAATTAGAAATTTTATCTCTCTATAAAGCCCCATTTAATTTTGACAAGGTGTTATAGATATTTCAGGATATAAGCTGCATAAATCTAGTTTCCTGCTGAATTGCCTACTCTCTTCAAAACCTCAATGTTATTCCTCAGCATCGTCGTATGCTCCGTAAGCGTTATCTTTCTCTATGAGAACTTCCGGGTAATTCCCTCTTAACCATTCCAGCCCCGCCTTGGCTTCATTCTTGATCGTCAAAGCGTAATCCTCTTCCGGGTGAAAATAATCGCTCCCGGAATCGCCAAATATGTTATGCGTCTCAAATGCCACTTCATAGATACCCTTCTTTTTCGTCCAGTAAAAGTCCTTATTCAAACGGGCATCGACAAATAAACTCAGCAATTCTTCCGGGGCCGCCCATATAATACGTTCAAAGTCCTCATTCTTAATGTTGCTCTTCCCAACCACCTTTGCCAGTTCCTTGACATCTTCTCCAATTTTCTTATTTTCAGCCATCCAATAATATTGACCCTGGCTGTAAAAGGTGATCCAGTGGTTGCAGTAATCAATTTCATCGTCCTCATTACGTATCTTCTTTAGACAAATCGGGCAGAACTCATAATCCTCATCGATCTTAATTTTGTACAAATTAAGGTTATAAAACTTTGCTCCTGCCTCCACCAGCAACCAGACCACATCAACCCACTTCTTTTCTGCGGCTAACCTGAACGCTCTTACCAACTCTTCCGCCCCCACGCCTTCTTTAAGTAAAGACTTTACCTGATAATATTCTCTTTTTTAGGCCGCTTTCTCAAAGTCAGTGTACCTGTTCTCGCTATCAACATCGGCGTCATTATAATAACCCATATAAACCTCCTGCTGTTCCTCAGGTGCCACCTTCCACATCCTGGCCTCCCTCTTGTGTATAATTACCCGGCAGCTCGTTCTAAAGTAGCTAGGACTAGCTGATATCGTCCGAGGCTATTGGCACAACTTTCAATCCCATGGTTCTCTGCATCAATAAATTGGCGGCCTGTTTGTTGGATGATAGGGTCGAGGTTAATCCCGTTTCCTCCTGACCTTTCGTATCAGCGGTTGGACTTAAAAGTTCCTGATGGCTTTCTGCTGGATAACTTCTATGGTGGGCGGCATATAACGCCTTTGATTGCTTATCTCTCAGGCCACTAGCCTCGGCTATTACAGCGGCTAAAGCATCTTCTAATAATTTTATTTCAGCAGCATGAGGGGCGGCCAGTTCTTCTCTCTGAGCGTAGGTGGTAGCACTGGTCGGGTTAGTCTTCAAAATTTCAATCTCTTTACGCAAACGAGCATTTTCCTGCTAAATAGGTTTAAGGTCTTCTTCTAATTTCATATACTCGTTAAAATCGGGTGGCTTAGCAATTGGCTGAATTTTGCACCAAGCTAGACTTTCTCGCTCTGCCTCTCCGCAAACTATTGCGGCGTAGATGACTTTACCAGTCTTGCGTTCTATCACCCGCACCAGCCTGGTTGGGCCTGTTATTTCGAATTGAATCTTATTATGTGGGAGCTTGGGGTTAAAGTATCTCCCGACCGAAGAGCATAATATCTCTTTTAAGCGGTAAGGCAATGATGGGCTGTTAATCCTCCGACCAGACTTATGTTCATCCCAGGTTTCTCCATTATCGGTACTTTCTTCAATCATGTACCTGCCAATACTCATTATTTT
>JAYSYV010000297.1:0-19461 GCA_043727245.1 Chloroflexota bacterium
AGGTCCAGGCCGAGTAAAGGCCAGCGCCCCAGCAAGGCCGAGAATGAGTTCAGAGCAATCACCAGTAAAGAAGTGGCACTGGCAAGGCGCATGGGGAAATCTAACAGCAACACCAGGGCCGGTACTATCAAAAAGCCGCCCCCCACCCCGAATAGCCCGGTCAGAAAACCCAATCCCAGCCCAATTACCCCTGTTTTTAGCCAGGTTTGATTCAAACCGGGTACTTCGGATGACGGCATTTTTCGTATTGAGGGTTTGAGCATCAGGATAGCCACCGCTAACATAAGCAGGGCAAAGCCCACTAAAGTTAGCTGTTCGGGTAAGGTACGGTTCAGCCAGTTACCGGCCTGGGTGCCGACTAGACCGCACAATCCTAAAATCAGGGCATAGTCCACCCTGAGAGTGGAACCGGACCCGGTTCTTTTCTGCCGCTGGTGCTGTCGCCAGGCTCCAAAGGCGGCGTTGGCCCCGACTACTACCAGGGAAGTAGTGGTAGCCGGACCAACCCCCATTCCCAATAGATAGATTAAGGCCGGGACCGTCAGGATGGACCCGCCACCCCCTACCAGGCCGAGGAGAAGTCCCGTTGACAGGCCAATCAATAACGCTAAAAAAATAGTTGTCATAAGTTATTTACCACCGCGCCAGGTTGGCCCTGTACTTCCCGGTTGCAAAGTTGCACTGCCTTCCTTAACCGACCGGTGTTAAAACTTTGAGGGCATCCATGCCGCCTTTGAGATTGAGGGCATTCGACCAGCCCTGGTTTAGAAGGTAGCTGGTCGCCACGCTGGAGCGATAGCCCGAGGCGCAAACCACTATCAAAGGCACATCTTTGAAAACTTCCAGTTCGCCCAGGCGCAGCTTTAATTGCCTCAAGGGAATATTTCGGGCCTCTGGTAAGCCATCTACCTTGAATTCGGCCGGTTCGCGCACATCCAGAATAACTGGCGACACTTCCGTGGAGAGAAGCTGCCCGGACAGTTCGAGTGGGGTAATTCGCCGGTCATCTTGTACCGGTTCGACCGGGCGGCTATTTACTTTATCGTAACAGGCAAAACCTGCCAGCTTGTAACGGCCCACCACACCCAGGGCAAGCTGCGCCTGCTCTGCTTCGGCGGCAGAACTAACAATCAGGACAATCGGAGTTTCAACAGGGGTAAAAAAAGCTACGGTTGCCCCAAATTGGCCCAGGTTTAACGGCACGTTCAAAGCCCCAGGCAAGTGTCCCTGCCAGAACACCTCAGGTTCCCGCACATCTACCAGTTGGGTGGCTTCCCCCAGGCGATCAGCTAAATCGGCCCGGCATTCAGTTAGCGGTATCTGTTTGGAAGGCGCCCCGGCCCGGTTCAATTCGACAATCCGGCGGAAATCCGGTGGGGTAGGCGGCAAATCAGCCGTCAGATAATTAACAAAGGCTGTCCGTTCGCCGTATTGCAGGGCCGGGTTAGTGGTCTTTTCAGTGCCTAAAACAGAGGAAAAAGCCTTACTCATACTCCGGCCGCACAGCGAACCGCTCAGGTGAGCCGGGTAAACTTCTGTTGTATCGGGGAGAGGCAGGATTTCACGCTGCAAACTATCGAAAAGAGTACCGGCCCCTTCCTGCCCGGCGAAATCGGGGCGGCCCACGTCACCAATGAAAAGGGTGTCGCCTGAAAGGAGTTTAGGCGTGGCAGCCGGGTTAAGAGTGTCTTCAATCAGTAAAGCAATTGATTCCCAGGTATGGCCGGGGGTGGAAAGTACCTTTATCTTTACCTCGCCCATCTCGATAACTGTGCCGCCTTCCACCGGAATATGCGGATAGGCCGCGTTTGACTTATTATGCAGGTAAATGGTAGCCCCGGTAAGCTGAGCCAGGCGGCGATTGCCGCTAACATGGTCGGCATGAAGATGGGTTTCAAAGATATGGGTAATCTTCAACCCATTAGCCTGGGCGATTTTAAGGTATTCATCAACGTTCCAACCGGGATCAACCACGGCGGCCTGGCGGGTCTTTTCCGAACCTATCAGGTAGCTGGCGCAACCCATATCGGTCAGACGAATTTGTTCGAAATACATATGTTTATTCCTCACCTTATATATTGGGCCTTTGCTTTGCTCACGGCTGAAATCTTCAAAGGCAAAAAAATTGAGATTTTCCGGTTGAAACGATACAACGGTGTAAGGCTAAGGCCCATGATTAAGTGTTATTTGAAGAAGTAAGTTTGTAAATAATCAATTTTGTATATGCCAGGAATTAAGTGGGTGTAGTTCCTGGCATCTATGCCTCAAACAAGGTTATTAGCGTTCTACCTGCAGACCTGAGCGCTGCCAGTGCATCATGCCACCCTGAAGGTTGAGTATTTTCTTGTAACCCAGTCCAGCCAGTTGCCGTGAGGCGCTACTGCTGCGGCTTCCACTGCGGCAGACCATTATGATTTCCTGGTCTTTGTCGCCAAGCTCGATAAGGTGTTGGGTAAGTTGGCCCAATGGAATAAGTTTGCTGCCCGGAATATGGCCCTCTTTGTACTCGTAGGGTTCGCGCACATCCACGATTAACACTTGCTCATTCCTCTGCCGTTTTTCCGCAAGCTGCTGCGAACTGATTTCCTCAAAAGAATGTCCCCGATTACCACCACCAAATAAGTTATTAAACATGAGTGCTATTTTCTCCGTTTTAAGTAATTTTCCTGGTTGCTGCACAGGCCAGGCTCTGTTGCAGCTATTCAAATTTGCTCCAGGGTAAAGTTGTTGTTGTAGAAGCCTTTGACTTGCCCGGATTTGACCGACCTCCTCAGTTTAGAAGAAAGGTATAAAGAAAGTTTGGGACAAGTATGAAGAAAGTTTAAAGATTTTTACCAACCGGCCTGTTTTATCCACCTGTGTTTACTAAATAGAAACTTCTGTCCTTGTCTGATTTCGGTTGAGGTAGAAAACCTGGGTAACAACTACAATCTGCCAGGGCGAGCCTTACTCGCCCTGGCAGATAACGGTTATTTTTGATAGTACTCAAAGGCTTTGAGGTGCATTTCAAGGGAAGCACTACCCAATTGGGTGAAAACCCTTACCATATCCGGCGCTGTTTCCGTTTTAAGAAAACCGTCGTACATTGCAGAATTATCCTTCTCGTGTTGAATGGCTGCCGTGAATGCTTCTGCTAAAGTAGCCGGAGCCTCGACTTTACCGGCAAAGGTATCTGCTGGCACGGCCAGCCCGTGGTTGGTGAATAGCTGGGCCACGGCGTTAACGTGCATACTTTCCGAACGAACGATGTTAGTAAAAGGAAGTACCCGTCCGAACTTGTCGATTACCGCCTGGTAAAGAGCCCGGTTCTGGTATTCATCCTGGATGGCCTGAGTCAGAAAACCTTTGGTTTCGTCACTCAATGGACCAGTGGCTACTACACCGCTCCCACCCTGACCGTGCATTCCACCTCTGCCATAACCATTCATCATTCCATTACCCGGGCCGGTTCCGAGGCCCATTCCCCCCACCGCATTTTCATCAGCCATGCCGCGCCAGTTGTAACCCGGTGTGATATCTTGCTGGTTAGTGCCAAGCGTAGCCTGGGCCACGGTTCTCCCTGGCCCGTTGTAGGCAGCGGCAGTACCGGAAAAGATTGGCGAGAAACTTACTGTAACCATTAGCACAAGTGCCATAGCACCAAGCCCCATTAACCACTTAATATTTCTTTTCATTGCTAATTCCTTTCAGACTTTCTAACCTGATTCTCCAATTGGAGAGTTTCAAGGTACTTTTGGTTCTCTTTCATAAAATTCAGCTCTGCCAGCAGGTTTTGAACTTCTCCTCCTGACACCTATATTATGGCTCTCAGAGATAAAGACTTGATGTGGTTTAGCTCAAGATTTGGTCAAGAAACCAGGTCAAGGTCAAGGTCAAGGTCAAGAAGCCAGGATATAGCAAGTTTGAAGAAATATTGAAGCTGGCAGGAAACAATATTTTAGCCAGGTAGAAAGCGTTTTTAGGCCGCTTCAGGCAGGAAAAAGCTAAAGGTAGCCCCCAGGTTTGGTCCGGGTGAGGAAACTTCTATCCGGCCACCCATCGCTTCAAGCAACGCTTTGGCAATAGTCAGGCCGATCCCGGAGCCGCCCAGCGCCCGGCTGCGTGATTTATCTACCCGGTAAAAGCGTTCAAACAGGTGCGGTAAATGTTCCGCCCCAATCCCAATGCCGCTATCAGTTACCCTAAATTCAACGGCGTTTGAAATTGCTTGCAATTTGAGTTGTACCCGGCCTGGGGCAGGGGTGTAACGCAAGGCGTTTATCAACAGGTTGGTCAGCACCTGGACTGTCCGGTCGAGATCGGCTTTTACCGGAGGTAGGTTAGCGGGTAAATCGCAGCTAAAGTCGAGGCCCTTGTCCTTAAACTGGGCCGAGACCCGTTCCACTGCCACCATGGTTATATCCAGTGGGTTCAAAAAGGCCAGTTTAAGCCGTATCTGGTGCGCCTGAGCCCTGGAAAGTTCTTGAAGATCATCAATTAAACGGCGGAGCCGACCGGCCTCGTCGTGCAGTTTCGCCCAGGTGCGCTCATCCGGTTGGATGACCCCATCGAGCAGCCCTTCCAGATAACCTTGCAAAGTAGTCAGAGGGGTTCTAAGTTCATGGGTTACATCTCCCACCAGTTCCACCCGCCTCTGCTCGTTGGCTTCCAGGGACCGGGCCATTTCATTAAAACTAGCGGCCAGTTCGCCCAGTTCATCCGGGTGACGTCTATTGGTAAGGGGGCTGGTAGGAACCCGCTCGGCATAATGGCCCGCCGCTATCCGCTGGCTGGCGGCGGCCAGTCGCCGGACCGGCCCGATTACCCACCAGGTAACAAAAAGGCTTATAGTTACAGCCACCACCAGGGCCACTCCACCCGCTACCAGTAAACCCTGGTTCAGCGAGTCACGAAAAGCCTGGTTTAGCAAGGCTTCAGTGTTCGCCGCGTTTACGCGGCCTGGGACTAAACCGGTTTCACCGGCCCGGCCCATTCCCATACCGGCTCCTAGCATACGGCCCCGCTGGGCGGCAAAGGTAGCCGGGGCTATAAAATCGGCCGTCTGAAGTAAAACCAGCACTACTACACCTACGATTGCAAGGTAGGAAATAAAAAGTTTGACCCCAAGACTGTTCCAGCGAAGTTTTGCAAAATGTCCATTTAACGCTAAAGCTACTACTTTCACTGGCTTCACCCTGCTTTCGGCCCAAAGCGATAACCTACGCCTCGAATGGTCTCAACGTAGCCGGGATGGGCTGGATCATCCTCAAGTTTCTTTCGTAAGTTGCCGATATGTACATCTACCACGTGGTCATCGTAATATTCATCACCCCAGACCTGCTCAAGTAGCTGGGCACGCGTAAATACCCGGCCGGGGTGTCGGGCGAGCGTCAAAAGCACGTTAAATTCATGGATGGTTAAAAGTATTTCCCTTCCACCTTTTTCTACTTCGTGGCGGACTTCATCTATTGTCAGTTCGCCAAACTGGTGAGGTGGGAGATAATCTTCTTCTATTGAATGATTAGCCGGAGTATTAACCGGAGAACCATTGTTTCGACGAGGCCGCCTTAACATGGCTTTAAGACGGGCTACCAGTTCGCGGGGACTGAAGGGTTTGGTTATATAATCGTCGGCCCCCACTGTCAGCCCGACAATTTTATCGAGTTCCTCGGTTTTGGCGGTGAGCATTACCACGTAAGCATCGGAGAATTGGCGGAGCTGGCGGCATACCTCGAAGCCATCCAGCCCAGGCAACATGAGGTCTAACACTACCAGGTCAGGCTGGGCGGTACGGGCCAGCTCCAGAGCGGTTACCCCGTCCGAGGCAGTTAAGACCTGGTAACTTTCCCGCTCCAGGTATCCCTGAAGAAGTTCAACCAGGTTCGCTTCATCATCTACTATCAGTACCGTTGTCATTGTATAACCTGTTTGCTAAAGGTTAAACTTGCGCTCTTCCGCTTAAATTAGCTTTGAACCGGTGCAAGTTCTGGGGCCGCTTCCACCAACCGGCCGGTCATTTCAATTTCAACCGACCCGACCAGGCAGGCCGAAACGCCACAATATTTATCATGAGAAAGGGCAATGGCCTTATCCACCATTTCCTGTTTTAAGTGGTAACCGGTCAGGACGTGCTCGACCACGATTTTATCGAACTTCCGGGGGTGTTCTTCATGGACCGTTCCCTTGATCTCCAGGTGATAGTCGGTTACTTCCTGGTGCATTTTGCGCAGGATGGGTAAAACGTCCATGGCGGTGCAGCCGCCCAGGGCCACCAGTAGCAACATCTTGGGGGAGAAACCCTGTTCATCTCCGCCCCCGGCCTTTACGGCATCCATTTCCACGGTATGGCCGCTCTCGGCGGCCGCTGAAAAATGCATCTGGCCCTTTTTATCCCACTCAACGACAGTATTCATTTCCATATAAGTAGGCTATCCCTTCTATTTATTAATTTAGATTGCTTAGCCAGGTTTAATTCAGAACTTGCAAAAGCCTTGTTCACACTCTAACTCTAGCAAAAAAATGTGAAGGAACTTTAGGGTAACTATGAAGGAAGTTTAAAGGTTGTTTACGGCTGCAACATCCGTTCATTCCCATTAATTAGCCAGCCCTTTGTTAGATGTCAGAGATTCTTTAATCTTTCTTCACACTTGCCTTATAGTTTCTTTAAACCTGGGTGGTATACCTTAAGTGGAAACAAAAATAAATCTTCTCTTTCAAAATGGCCCTTACGGCTTAACCAGACAGCAAAATCAAACTCAAACCGAGACTCAAAATTATTGAGTGAAGCGGCCCAGGGTGCCAGTCTGAACCTGAATGAAATGGACAGGAGAAAATTATGGACGAGAAAAGCGAGAAGTTTTCTATCGTGTTGTTTTCAGGCACGGTAGACAAGATTATGGCCGCCGTCACAATGGCGACCGGGGCAGCGGCAATGGAGAAAGACACCACCATCTTCCTGACTTTCTGGGGACTGATGGGTTTTCGCAAGGGTGACTGGCAGAAAAACCGGCGTTTCAGCAAAGATTTCGAGGATTATGCTGAACCGGCTTTTGAGATGATGCAGGCCCGGAATGTTCCGCCCTGGATGGAAACCCTCAAAAGCGCCATGGAACTGGGTAATTTGAAGGTTAAAGCCTGCGGTATGACGATGGACCTGTTTAATATCAAGCTGGAAGACCTCGAACCGGTAGTCAGCGAAGTTACCGGGGTTGCCAGTTTCATTGGGGAGTCGGAAGGCGGCCAAATCCTGTTCGTTTAGGATGAGTCATTCTCAAGGTGGGGGTGGTCTGATCTGCCAGCCAACCGGAAGGCAGACCGGGTTCTCTGGCCGGATACCGTTAAATTTACCGGGTTAAACCGGATTAAATAAAGATAGGTTATTACTAATCAGGAGGCACCTATATGATGCAAAATATTACTATCACTAAAGAATCGGACGCTCGCGGCAGCTTTTGCCCCGGTCCACTGATGGAACTTATCCGGCAGATCAGGTCGGCCCAGGTGGGCGATGTAATTGCGGTAATTTCCAGCGATGAGGGCAGCAAAAAAGATATTCCGGCCTGGATCGCCAAGGCCAAACAGGAATTTTTGGGAATGGAAGAGATCGGGGGAGCCACCCGTTTCATTTGTCGCAAGATTAAATAAACTCGCTCCTCTTTGGTGGTTTGTTTTGGCCGGATTATTCCGGCAAAGAATGGAATGGAGTAAACAGGATGAAACAGATCGTGGTTTTGGGAGGTGGCACCGGCGGTACCCTTGTCGCTAACCTCCTGGCAAAAAAACTCAAAAGCAAAGAAGCCCACATAACCCTGGTCAGCGCCAGTAACCGCCATCTCTACCAACCGGGCTGGCTGTATGTACCCTTTGGCAAGCTTGATCCTCGTACCCTGAGCAGGCCGGTAGCGAGCCTCCTGCGAAAGCGGGTCAAGCTAATTATTGGTAAAGCTAACGGGCTTGATACCGAAGCGCGTCAAATAACCCTGGAAGATGGGCAAAGTCTGAACTATGATTACCTGGTAATAGCCACCGGCTCGCAGGTTGCTCCGGAAGATGTTCCCGGTTTTAGCACAGGAGCGCATCACTTCTACACCGAAGAAGCTTCTTTTAAGTTGCACGCCGCCCTGGAAGAATTCAGGGGTGGCAAGATAGTAGTAGGGGTAGGCGGTTTGCCTTACAAATGCCCGGTAGCGCCGCTGGAATTTACTTTCTTGCTTGATGAGTACCTGACACACCGTAAAATTCGGGATAAAACCGAAATTACCTACACTTTCCCCATAAACCGGGTTTTCACAATTGAAAGTGTAGCTGAAGTAGCCCAACCACTCCTGGAACAGCGTGGCGTTACCATTGAAACTTTCTTCAATTTGGAGGAAGTGGTCCCGGAAGAAAAGCTGGCCCGCAGCCTGGAAGGCACCGAGCTTAATTACGACCTGCTAATTATGGTGCCGCCGCACCGGGGAGCTAAATTTCTGCAAGGACACCCCATTGCCGATGAGCAGGGTTGGGTCAAAACTGACCGGGCAACGCTTGAGGTTAAGGGCTGCCCGAATGTATGGGCTCTGGGAGATACTACGGATTTACCGATCAGCAAAGCTGGCAGCACGGCCCATTTTGAAGCCCCGGTAATCGTAGAGAGATTGGCTGCCAGTTTACGCGGCAGTATTGAGGTAGAACCGCAAGAAGTCTATGAAGGTCATGTGATGTGCTTTTTGGAGACAGGTTACGGCAAGGCCAGCATGCTCAACTTTGACTACACCCATCCTCCAAAGGTAGCTGCACCCAGCCACCTGGTCCATTATGAAAAAATGGTCTTCAACAAAGCCTACTGGTACCTGGTCCCTACAGGCGTGTTATAGTTAGATAGATAGATTATGGATGGAGTTTAGATATGACATCCACCACTTTAATCAGTTTCGAGCAACTTCGAGAGACTGTGGTGGGCCTTCACCAGCAAGTCCCCCTGCTCGATGGATCCTTTCGTACCTACATCAACTTCGATAATGCCGCCAGCACCCCGGCTCTGGGAGGGGTGCTGGAAAAAGTCAATGCTTTTATGGAGTGGTATTCTTCGGTACACCGGGGTACTGGTTTTAAGAGCCAGATTTCTACCAGCACTTTCGAGGAGGCGCGCCGGGTTATTGGAAACTTTGTGGGGGCCAGCCCGGAGGAACATGTGGTTATCTTCGGCAAAAACGCCAGTGAGGCTATTAACAAACTGGCTTTTCGCCTGCGCTTAAACCCCGAGGATGTGGTACTGGTTTCATTGATGGAGCATCATAGTAACGACTTGCCCTGGAGAGCAAAGGCGCATGTTGAACACATTGGGGTGGATGCGCTGGGCCAACTCGACGAGGCTGATTTTGAGGCGAGACTTGCCCGACTGGTGGAGCGGGTAAAACTGGTGGCAATTACCGGAGCCTCCAATGTAACCGGTTTCCTGCCTGACATTCACCGCCTGGCGGTTAAAGCCCATCAGGCAGGGGCTCAAATTCTGGTGGACTGTGCCCAACTGGGTCCCCACCGTCAGGTGGATATGCTCCCACTTGCTGACCCTGCCCACCTGGATTACGTGGCCCTTTCCGCCCACAAAATGTATGCGCCTTTTGGAACCGGGGTATTAGTAGGTCGCCGCGATACCTTTAACGAGGGCGAACCGGAATACCGGGGTGGGGGTACCATTAAAATTGTGACCCCGACTACGGTTGATTGGTCTTCTCCACCCGAAAAGGAAGAGGCCGGATCACCTAACGTGGTTGGGGTGGTAGCCATGGCAGCGGCTATTAAACTTATGCAGTCGGTTGGAATGGCTGCAATAGCCGCCCATGAAGCGGAGTTAACCGCCTACGCCCTCGAAAAACTGGCTGTTATACCCAATATAGAAATTTACGGTGATGCTGACCCTGGCAACTCGCGAAAACGGTTAGGGGTTATACCCTTTAACATCACTGGATTTTCCCATTTTCTGGTGGCGGCTATTCTCTCAGCAGAATGGGGTATAGGGGTTCGCAATGGCTGCTTTTGTGCCCATCCCTACCTGTTACACCTTATGGGGATAACTGAGACCGAAGCTGAGAAATTGCGTCAAAATATTTTAAACAATGACCGGCGAGAGATGCCCGGTATGGTACGGGTAAGCTTCGGGATATATAACACTAGAGAAGAGATTGATGTTCTGGCGGAAGCCCTTCCCCGGATAGCGGCAGGTAATTATGCGGGTGAGTACCATCAGGATAAGGTAAGTGGTGAATATAGGCCGGAGGGTTGGTATTTTGACCCCAGGAAATATTTTGCTCTCTAGCATTACAGTTATAATACCCTTATTGGCTACTTTGATCACCCGAGCTCACTTCTTGAGCTTTCTTCCTGATTTATTATACAGTTTTTACCAGGGATCAGAAACGTATTCATGATACGATTAAGTTGCATCAGTTAACTAAAAACCGATAAGGTTGTAAGAGCAATAAACGCTAATAAAGCCAACCCTAAAATGACGGCCAGTAATAGTAGTATTCCCTCACTGTTCCTGTCCTCTTCATCTTCCTTATTTTCCATATTGTCCCCATTGCCACCTTTTCAAATTTTCGGTTCTCTACTACAACTACTACTACCATAGCCGTTAAATTAGCACATTTCCTGGTATTTAAGCTATAACCGAGGATACAAACCTGATTATTGGGGTTAAACAAACATGCGTGTACCAAAGGCAAGATTGATCTAGATTTCAAAATATTCAACTCGTCCTAGAAAACTCGTCTTAGAACCTTCTTTCTAAGACGGGTTTAGGAATTTTTGGATTTTTTGCCTTATTACCAATATGTAAGGGTTCAATTTCCTTTAGAAACTCGTCGGAGAATATTTTTGAAATCAAATGAGCTAAAAGGGATGATTTTACGAACAATTCTGGTTTTATTTTACCAGTTTCGCCTGTCTTAAATGATCATGCCCTTTATGACACGAATGTTTGTACAGGGTCTTATTAGTTAAAGGCTTTAAATGTCTGAACATAATATTAAGCCTGGTTGTTTATCCTGCCATACAAACAAACAGAAATCAAGACTATTGTAGCTGACTTTAAGCAGAAATCATTGACAAACCTGGAAAAGAGGATTAATATTCAATTATTCTATTGAATATTAGATCATAGAAAGATTATGAGTAAAAATCCTATTAAAGAAGAATTGTACCAACATTTCGCCCGCATCGGTAAAGCGCTTTCTAACCAAAACCGGCTGGAGCTACTTGACATCCTGGCCCAATGCGAACGATCGGTCGAAGCTCTGGCCGACCAAGCCGGGTTAAGTATTGCCAACACTTCCCAGCATCTTCAGGTCTTGCGGGAAGCTCACCTGGTTAAGGCCCGCAAAGATGGGGTCCAGGTTTATTACCAGCTTGCCAGTGAGGAAATCTTACACCTGCTCCGCCAGATGCAAAAACTGGCGAACAACCATCTGGCAGAAGTGGAGCGGATGGTGCGCCTGTACTATGAGCGTCCTGGTGAGTTAGAGCCGTTGGACGCTACAGAGTTACTCCAGCGCCTCAAAATCGGGGGGATAGTAGTGCTGGACGTGAGGCCCGTCGAAGAATACCAGGCCGGTCATATTCCCAGCGCCGTTTCTATTCCCATAACAGAGTTAGAAGGAAGGTTGGCCGAACTGTCCAAAGAAAAGGAAATAGTAGCTTATTGCCGAGGTCCCTATTGTCTCTATGCCCCGGAGGCTGTGGAACTACTGATTAAATCCGGCTATAAGGCCAGACGTCTTACCATTGGTCTGCCCGACTGGCGGGCGGAAGGGCAGGCGGTGGCAACCCTTGCCAGATAAAGAGCAATTTTGCCAGATAATTTCAAAGACTCCAAAAGTAGTACACATAGGAAGTATAGCCCGTGATTTTACGCCAATATCTGAACTTTGAACCGGCTGTAGTAGCCTCTTACCTGGTTGGTTGCGCCGGGAAAGCGGTGGGTGCCGTAATTGACCCGGTAGAACAGGCCGATTTTTACCTGGAAGAAGCCGTCCGAAACGGGGTAAAACTTCGTTACATCCTGGATACTCACCTCCATGCCGACCATCTCTCAACCGGCAGAGAACTGGCAAAGCTTAGTGGGGCTGAGTATTTGCTGCACCGCCATAGCCTTGCTCATTTTGACTTTAGTGGGGTAGGAGATGGTGACCGGTTGGACCTGGGAAATGTAGAAGGTCAGATTTTACACACTCCCGGACACACCCCGGAACACCTGACCCTGCTCATTACCGACAAGACCCGCAGCACCGAACCCTGGCTGGCTTTCACCGGCCATACCCTGATGGTGGGAGATGTGGGCCGCACCGAGCTGGCAACCAATTTAGAAGAAGGTGCGCTTATCCTGTTCGAGAGTCTGCAAAAATTGAAGACCCTCCCTGACTATGTGGAGATTTTCCCTGGAGCATTTGCCGGTTCGGTCTGTGGCCGGGCTTTGAGCGGCAAACCCATGTCAACTATCGGCTTCGAACGGCGTTTCAACCGGGCCTTCCGTCTGGAAGACCGGGCCGCTTTCGTTGAACTTATGAGTAAAGATGTCCCGCCTTCCCCGGCCAATGCCGAACATTACCGCTCTACTAACATGGGTCTGGCCGGACAGGAAAAGGAAATCCGGGTTAGCCTGTGAAAGTATTACCGGATACCTCAACCCCAACCGGTCCAATTCAGCCTGCTGCCAGTTCTATCCGATTGGGGTTGAGGGCAAACTGGCCTCAGTTCGCCTTACTGGTCCTGGTCAATGCTTTCGTTGGCGGTATGGTGGGCCTTGAACGAACGCTCTTACCTTTGTTAGCTGACCGGGAATTTGGGGTGGCTTCTTCCAGTGCCGCGCTCTCTTTCATCATAGCCTTTGGCCTGGTAAAAGCCCTGACCAACTTTTTTGCCGGGCGCTTCTCGGACAAATTGGGACGCAAACCCCTATTAGTGGCTGGCTGGCTGGTTGGGCTGCCCGTTCCGGTCTTACTGATTATAGCTCCTGGTTGGGAGTGGGTTATTTTTGCCAACGTACTACTGGGAATAAACCAGGGGTTGTGCTGGTCCACCACCGTCATAATGAAGATTGACCTGGTTGGTCCTTCCCGTCGGGGGTTGGCGATGGGTCTGAATGAAGCGGCCGGTTATGGGGCAGTCGCCTTTTCCACCCTGGCGGCGGGTTACCTGGCCGGGGCTTACGGTCTTAGGCCCTATCCTTTTCTGATGGGACTCGGCTTTGCCGGGTTGGGACTGGTTATTTCGGTTTTATTCGTCAAAGAAACGCACGGCTATGCCAGGCATGAAGCCCTTACCCATACCCTTATTCAGCTTTTGCCAGGGCAGCCTGGGAAGGAACAGGAAAAGAAACTCACAACCGCTAACCTTTCGGCTTTTCAGGTTTTCAAGCTGGTAAGCTGGCAGGACCGGCGCCTATTCGCAGTAAGTCAGGCCGGGCTGGTCAATAATTTGAACGATGGATTGGTCTGGGGACTGCTGCCTCTCTACCTGGCCCGCTTTGGCCTCAGTTTGGAAACTATCGCCGGGATTGGGGCAACTTACCTGGCAAGCTGGGGAGTGCTGCAACTCTTTACCGGCGCTCTATCCGACCGGGTGGGCCGGCGGCTGTTTATAACAGGTGGTATGCTCTTGCAGGGGCTGGCTATCGGGCTGCTTCTGGCTGGAAACGCCAGCAGTCCAGGTTGGTGGTACGGGGCGGCTTTCCTTTTGGGGTTGGGCACAGCCCTGGTCTATCCGACCCTTCTGGCAACCATCGGTGATATTGCCCACCCCCAGTGGCGAGCTTCGGCTGTGGGAGTGTACCGGTTATGGCGAGATAGCGGTTATGCCTTTGGGGCTATTTTAGCCGGAGTAATAGCCGATCTGGTCAGTATGGAAGCGGCTATCGGGGTAATAGCTGGCCTGACCGCTCTTTCGGGAGTTACTGCCAACAAATTTCTTAAGTTACACAAGCCGTAAGAGTAGCTACTTAATAACCAAAAGGTTACCCGATAGAAATAAAAGAGAAGAAAGTAGGGGTGTAAGAATGGCTGGAAGCCAGGAAGTCAAGGCTTACTTTGAAGGTGTGGCCCGGGAGTGGGACCGGTTACGCCAGGATTATTACGGGGTAGAGGTTATCGAAAAAGCTCTCAAAGCAGCGGGCCTGGGCCCCTCTGCAACCGGTAGCGAAGTTGAAAAGGGTGAACAGGGTCAGGGGTCAAAAGCCGATTTGCTGGTCGATGTGGGCTGTGGGACCGGGTTTCTAACGGCCGGAATTGCTCCTTATGCTCGGAGGGTGATTGGAATAGATGATTCTGCGGGAATGCTCCAAGTAGCCAGGGAGAACATGGAAAAGCTGGGTCTCTCTAACGTAGAGCTGCAGGAGGGTGGAGTCACCGCCCTACCTCTGGAGGACGGCCAGGCTGAAGGGGTCTTTGCCAATATGGTGCTGCATCACGCTCCCAACCCGGCTCGTATGCTAGATGAAATGGCCCGGGTAGCCCGCCCTGGCGGGCGAGTGGTTATCACCGACCTGGACCGCCACGACCACGAATGGTTTAGAGTTGAAATGGCCGACCGCTGGCTGGGCTTCACCAGGGAAGAGTTGCACTCCTATATGGAAGGAGCCGGTCTAAGCAATATTAAGTTTGGCTGGGTTGGCACACAATGATGTGTCACCAGCAGCACGTCAGTTGACGGGCAAGGAAAACCGGCAAAGGCCGATGTCAAGATTTTCTGGGCAGTCGCTACTAAAAGTTAACAGCTAACTCCCCGGTAATTTTATCCTGGTTTTGCTAGTTTGTTGGAATGTTGTTTTATATTGAAGTAATACGGATGAGATAAGGAGGGTAGAATTTATGCCCCAACCCATAAAAGTCCCCGAGGTGGATATTGAAACCTTGCGCTGTGAGATCCGCAAGGAATACGCCGAAGTTGCCGCTAACCCGGCCAAAGGCTTTCACTTCCATACCGGTAGGCCCCTGGCTGCCCTTTTGGGCTATCCCGACCGATGGGTCGAAGCCGTCTCTATTACCTCGCTCGAATCTTTCGCCGGAACAGGCAACCCCTTTAGCCTGGGCGAAATCCAACCGGGAGAAAAGGTGGTTGATGTCGGTTCGGGAGCCGGTTTCGACAGCACTATCGCAGCCTTAATGACCGGCCCCACTGGGCAGGTGATCGGGGTGGATATGACCCCTGAGATGCTGGAAAAGGCCCGACACGCGGCCACAAGCGCCAGGCTGTCCCAACTGGAATTTCGGGAAGGCCTGGCTGAAAAGTTACCTGTTTCCTCCTCCTGGGCCGATATAGTCATCTCCAACGGGGTAATTAACCTTTGCCCGGACAAACTGGCGGTTTTCAATGAATTATTCCGGGTGCTAAGACCGGGTGGAAGACTACAGAGCAGCGATATTTTGGTCCAGAAAGCGGTGCCGGATTCGGCCAAGCGGGACATTGACCTGTGGACTGGCTGAATTGCCGGTGCTCTGCTGGAAGCAGAGTTAGAGGCAACGGTCGTTGCCGCTGGTTTTGAAGATTTCGAGATTACATGGCGAGCGGACGTGTTCAGTGGTGCGCCTCAAAGCTCCAGCGCGGTTAACTTTGGTACTTTGGGCATAAATTTCCGCGCCCGCAAGCCGGACTAACCAAAAGTACACAAAAGAAGAAGGAGGTGTCTGATGGCAACTATTCTGTAGATTGGCACGTTTGGTTCGGACGATCCTACAAGAGGGCAACCTTAACTTTTCTATCTGCAACAGGGGCCTTAGAGTCCGGTCGCTGATAGGTTGCCCTGCTAGCAGTTTGTCGGAGAGAGCCTTATTTTGGCCGGAATGGTACTACTTGTAGTGCTAAATTGACACGCTTTGTCTATATGTGGTAGCCATTTCGATTACTCCGACAGGCTGCTAGGGGAAGCTACTACCCTATCTAATGAAAAGTGGCGTGGCGGATTCTATCCAGGAGGTAGCTACTGCTAGTTTAAAAGACCTTCTGGCAAAAGCGGTTGAGAACGGGGTTCAAATCCATGCCTGAGGGGCCTGTGGTAAGGCCCGTGGGGTCTCGGAAGCCGACTGTGAGGGTAAGAATGCCCCCTGTCGCCTAAAATTCTGAGGGAGCTAACGGTGGCAGCCGATAGGTGGTTAAGCTTCTAAAAGCGAATTTTACTAGGAGGTATAAGAGTAACGGGTTAGCAACCGGATAGAAAAAGCGCACTAACCCATTACTTTTAATTTATTAGATCTAACTTAGAATGCTTCATAAGCCTTGACAGGAGAACTAAGCCAGTATAGAATTTTTATGTTCGGACATATTGTGTTTCAAATCGAGAGTATATGCTGAAGGTGGCAATGTCCCAAATAATTACTAAAACCGAAGGAAATGGTTCCATTAAGAAGCGGTTCAATCCTGAGGTCCTTCTTAACTGGTACATTATTGTTGGCTATTACAGCCTGGTGCTGCTTATTTTTTTCCTGCTCAGATCAGAGGGCGGTAACCAGCCGGATTTACTCAATTTTGCCTTTTTACGCTTCCGGTGGTACGGCGTTCTTATTAGCGGCGGGGTTATACTGGCTAGCTTTCTGACGGCTTATCTGGCTGGAAGGCGTGGTGAGAACCCTGATCATACATGGCGAGTGCTGCCGGTCCTGTTAGTTTGCAGCCTGGTGGCAGCCCGGTTATGGTTTGTAGCCTTTACCTGGCCGACCTATTCGCAAGCTCCCGAGAAAATAATTGCCATCTGGGAAGGTGGAATTGCCATCCAGGGCGGCGTGCTGGGCGGTATTCTGGGGGGAATAATTTACACCAGACGGGCCAAAATAAGTATGTGGCGCTGGGCCGATTTTATTGCCCCCGGCCTGGTCCTGGCCCAGGGCATCGGCCGCTGGGGCAATTTTATGAATAACGAAGCTTATGGCAGCCCGACGGATCTGCCCTGGGGCATAAAAATACCCTGTAATTACCGGACCGATGGGCACCCTGGCACAATTGACACTCGCTGTGACACCGCCGGTAACCCCGGCCCTGACGGTACCTTTCATCCTACTTTTCTTTACGAGTCGTTGTGGGATTACGGTTGCTTTTTAAGCTTACTCTACCTATCACTTAAACCCCACCCTACCCGGCTGGAACGAAAACTGGGTTGGCAGCGCCGGGATGGAGACGTGTTTTTGGTGTACTGGATCATCTACTCGGCAGGCAGAATTTTTACGGAGTGGTTGAGAACTGACAGCCTCACCTACGGCGGCCTTAGAACCGCTCAACTCACCGCAATAGCGGCTATAATAATTTGTAGTATATGGCTGTGTTGGCGGCACCGAAACGATTCGAATACACTTCTTAAGCAAACTGCATTGGGCGAAGTTGAGACTGTGGCAGTTAATATACCAGCTTCAAGGGAAGAGATAAACCAGTATAAAAAAGAGATTTAAACCCAAACCAGTTACACACGGAAGTGGCACTGTGGCAAACGTATTTTTGAGATGGTTGCAAAAGGTATAATACAAAACGATACAACTCCTGGCAATAAATTCTGAGACCAGGGGTAAAATAAACGCCCTGGGCTATCAGCTGGCGCTTGTTGGTCTGTAATAGTAGGGGTTATACGGGAGGATCCCGCAACTAAATTATAATGGCAAATATAGAATAAAAAGCAAAATGAAGAAGATGATACTGACAAAAGCAGCGAAGGGGTACTAATATTTCTGGTGATAATTTTAGGGCTAGCTTTATAAGTCGTTTTCGCCCTTACCATTTTTACTTTAATAAGTGGAATGAAATAGCTTTTTGAAAACCGGTTGATTTCTTTACTTTACATAATATAGACTACCCTTAATTAGGATAATTAGTAAACTTCTCCACCCCGGCTGTTTTGCTCGATAAGCTTTTGAAAAGAGTAAAATGATTAGGTACCTTAAAAATTATTTGGGAAATAAGAACTATTTTCTAGCTGGTTTTATTGCGGTCAGTATCGGAGTTACAACACTTTTGGCCGGTGCCTGTGGTCAAATTTCTCCATCCCTATCCCTATCCCCATCAGTTACAGTTGCCGGGCCTGTTACAACCCCGGCCTCAATAACAGGCTCTCCCGTCCCGGTTGGCCGAATTTGAGTGAAGATGTAACTAACCGGCCTTTTACATAAAAACATAATGATCTACTTTCGCCACGGCTACGGCCACATGGTGGACTGTTTGAAGTTCGGGATCTCCCCAAAACCAGGGGGCATTTACTACGGCTATATGCCCTTCTCCAGCCTCTTTTGCAATTGTCCAGGCTTGGATTAGATGTCGAAGCGATTAGTGTGCAGGATGTAGAAGCAATGGGTTGTTTATTTGCCTTAGTCTTAGCGGCGGCTCAGTTCGTGTTCTATCTGATGGAGCAGTGGCCACCCCAGGCAGTAAAATGGTTACGGGAGTTAGGCGGCAAATTAGGCGTAAAGCAGGACCGGGATGGTCCCTATATTTTTCTACAAGGGTTGGTGGCCCTTTACCAAACCTGGCTGACCCTTAGTTTTATGGCGATTACTCCTTTTCCCCACTCCCTTTTTGCTCAGAAATGGAGATGTGTGTAATCACCAGAAAAAGAACACGTCAAACGTAATTTATTCTACAATTAACCCGATTAAAAAACCTGATCCTCCTGGAAAACATACCATTTTAGGTCAACTTTTTGCTTCAGCTGCAGGTTGTCCAGGCTGGATGATCAAAATCTGGCCCCAATTACAAAAAGACTGGCTTTATTCAGCGGTTACATCTTGGTGGTCCGGTAAATTACGTTCAACATGATCGAGGTGGTACATGACTTCCTGAAATAGATTGCCGACGTGAGCGTCATCAACCGAGTAATAAATAGTATTTCCATCACGCCTGAACTTGACTATCCGGTTATCGCGCAAGCCTTTTAGATGGTGCGAAATTCCAGAAAGAGATACTCCTAAAATTTCGGCTAAATCGGTTACGCATAGTTCGTGATTGGTCAAAGTTAAGATAATCTTACAGCGGGTTGGATCGGATAGGGCTTGAAAAATCCGGCCAATAGCTACCATCTTTTCATCCTGGGGCAGAGCTTGCCTGATCTGCTGGTGAGTAGGGGCTATTTCACTTAATTGTATGGCGTGCTTGAGCATTTTTAATTTTCCTTATAGATAGGGACCAAAAACTACTTGAATATTTCTTCAAATAGATTTATAATGATTTACAGACCAGATCAGCTACTTTTCGAATTGATTAAGGGACTTCAGCAAATTGGCTAACTTGATAAATTTTGAATTATTGACAATCTAAATGGGCTTACAAAGCTCAGGTCATTTTAACATTGTTGGAGTGAGAAGAAAACACGAGGGTTAAATTTATGGAGCAGCCGCCCGCGCAAAAAGGTGAAAATACTGGTTTACAAGTTAATAAACGCCCATGAGTAGTAACCGACCAGGATTGTACGTTAGTGATAATAAGTACAATGTTTCCTTCTTGAATTGCTTACCAGGGTTAAATTTGACCCTATTT
>JAYSYV010000298.1:0-2057 GCA_043727245.1 Chloroflexota bacterium
TACCTGGTTCGCCTGGTTGATCGTATTTGGCGAAATGGCCGTCGGACTGGGCTTAATCTTCGGATGTTTGACCGCTATCGCCGCCTTCTTCGGCACATTGCTGAATTTCAGCTTTATGATGGCTGGTTCAAGTTCCAGCAACCCAATGATGTTCGCTCTGACAATCTTCCTCATCCTGGCCTGGAAAAACGCCGGATGGTGGGGCTTAGACCGCTACGTACTACCTGCCTTTGGTACACCCTGGAAGGCCGGGTACATCTTTAACCGCTCACCCCAAAACCCTACTGGCACTGGAAGCCAAAAACCCAAGGAAGTGGCTTTACCTCATTCTCATTAAATAGATTGGGAGCAGGTTGGGAGTTCCCTGAAGGGAACTCCCAGGGCTAAAAAGAAGAATTGAATAGCAGCAAAAAGCGAAAGAATTAAAGGACTATGATGATGAAAGAATATGAGAAAAGGCAAGACCAGGGTTTCAGCCCGGCACAACTGGTCTATGGTGGGTTAGGTATCCTGGGTGGACTGTGGTTGATAGCAGCCCCTTTCGTCCTGAACTATAGTGGTATTCAGACCTTGAATGCTACGACCAAAAAGATGGTTGCGGTTGACCTGAGCGCTGTAACTACCAGTGACATTATCTGCGGAAGTCTACTGATTGGGCTGGTGGGACTGGCGATGTACACTCTGACTAACAAAGCCCTGTACAAGTTGGGAATGTATGCAAACGCAGCCGTAATCCTGGTGGGAATTTATCTTGTGGCCGCTCCGTACCTTTTCGACCTTTTGAAAGTAGCCTCATATATGAGTCTGGACAAACCCAATACCAACGATCAGGTGGTAGGTATCCTCACCTTAATTATTGGTGGGTTCGCTTTTCAGAGAACCTATTTGCACGGGGAAACTACTTCGGACAGTCCTGCTCAGATGGCAACTTCAGGCTTATAACGCTTACTAAGTTAACAGGAAAGGTCCGCTCAAAATAAAAAGCGGACTTTTCTTATTTATATGCGGGCAGGGCTTTCAAAGATAAAATACTGGGAGAAGGGTGGTATTTATGACACGCATTGCGGTTTTGACCAGTGGTGGTGACGCGCCAGGTATGAACGCAGCCATCAGGGCGGTCGTTCGCAGCGGTATTGAGCGTGGATTTGAGGTGTTTGGAGTCGAAGAAGGCTATGCTGGCCTGATAGCAGGGCGAATTATACCCCTGGGTCTGCGGGACGTGGGCGGCATTATCGGAAGGGGTGGTACTTTTCTGGGTAGCGCCCGATGCCCTGAATTTAGAATCCAGGTGGGCCGCCAGCAGGCGCTGGAACAACTTTACCGGGCAAATATTGAGGGCCTGGTCGTAATAGGCGGTAATGGCTCACAGACCGGGGCTTACCTGCTTTGTGAAATGAACTTTCCAGTAGTAGGAATTGCTTCCACAATTGACAACGACCTTTACGGTTCGGAAGTAACTATAGGAGTTGATACGGCTTTGAATATCGCCCTGGAAGCGATAGACCGCTTGAAAATTACCGCTTCTTCGCATCACCGGGCCTTTTTAATTGAAGTTATGGGTCGCGATTGTGGCTACCTGGCCCTGATGGCGGGAATCGCCGGAGGAGCGGAGGCAATCGTAATACCAGAAATCCCAACTGACCCGGAACAGGTGGCGGCGGAACTTAAAAGAGCGTATGAGCGTGGTAAAAGTCATGCCATTGTGGTAGTGGCCGAAGGCGCACTATACAACGCCAAGCACCTTGTAGCCTATTTTGAAGAACATCAGGCCCGGCTAGGATTTGATTTACGGGCTACCACATTAGGCCACATTCAACGCGGTGGCAACCCTGGCGCATTCGACCGGTTGCTGGCAACTCGTTTAGGTGTCGCGGCGGTTGAGCAACTGGCGGCTGACCGGTCTGGTGTTTTAGTCGGGTTAATAAAAGGTGAAATAGTCGCTACTCCCCTGGGTGAGGTAATATCTACCAAAAAGGAACTGGATTTAAGAATGGTAAAAATGGCTGAAACTCTTTCAAAGTGACATTTATTTGTTAGCTGGGGCTTTGCTTATGTAA
>JAYSYV010000299.1:0-2055 GCA_043727245.1 Chloroflexota bacterium
TGGTAGCATCGCGCATCGTGGTCGGCACCACCCGGCTGTCGTACTGCACCAAAATGTCACTACTCCAGTTATACATTGTTAAGCCTTTCCCAAAGGCAAAATAACGCGGGAGGGCCGTCGCATTGCGGGTCTTTACCTTGACCGGGAAACGCTGCCCGTCCGAGGAGGAGAGTGTTCCATCACCCCAATGTCTGCTAAGTGGTTGGTGGTATTGGTAATTTACGATGGTGGTTACGGCCTCTTTTAGGGTCTCGTCCCGCACGTACCAGTTGGCGCACCAGGCAATTCTTCGGCTTGCCAGGTCGGTCATC
The DNA here is from genome assembly GCA_043727245.1 of Chloroflexota bacterium. Classification (GTDB taxonomy): domain Bacteria; phylum Chloroflexota; class Chloroflexia; order Chloroheliales; family Chloroheliaceae; genus 54-19. Next base: position 312 of record JAYSYV010000299.1, read on the forward strand.
CGCGAAATTGAGGCTAAAGTCAGGTTACAAGCCTGCCCCATTATGGCCGAGTAAAGATGGATTAGTAAATCCGCCATATTCTGCTCAATGCCTCCAGCATGTTTGAAGCAGCGGCTGTAATGGGTCCACATATCTACTTCTATTAAAACGTCTACCAGTTCCACTTTAGGCAAGCGTTGGCGAATAAGTTCCTTTAATTGCACTACACTGGGGTTTTTCTCGGCTGCTTCTAAAGGCGGAATTATCAGCTCACCCTCTTCGAGCCGGAGTTGACCCGGTCCTTTGGCACTTTCACCTTCCGGCTGACCTGGGGCCAACTGTTCATTTAGCCCGGCCATTAGCCTTGTGAGTTCCTCTCCTCGTTCTTTGAGACGGGCCGCTCCATCCTGGGGCGCATTGAGCATGGCGTAAACTTCTCCTTTTAAGCGCGGCCACTCCTCCTGGGGTATAAGATAGCTTGAGAGTTTAGCATACCGCCGACTGCCTTCCACCCAGATATTGCCAGCCCGTAATTCCTGGCGCAACTCCCAGAGTACGGCCAACTCATAGAACTTGCGGTCAAGGCGGCCGTTTGGCTCATGCACATATTCTATCCATTTTTTACTCACAAAGTCTAAAGGCGCACTGCCTGGTATCCGGCGGCGGCTCTCCCGGTTGACCTCGCGCAGCACTTCCACTCCAGCCAGCACCGGGGCGCTGGCTGAAACCGAATTAGCCCGGAAAACAAAAGCTTCCAGGAACTTTGGGGCAAACTGGCGAATGCTGTTGTAACGTTCGGCCAGGAAATCTAAACCTTCATCATTGAGAGGGCGTACCAGTTTGTCACATTCTTCCAGGGCTGCCTTCAGCCGGTCCTGGGGTAAGTGCTGGTAAATGGTCTGACGGACCTGGCTATCTATGACGGTTGGATCTAACACCACCCGCCCAAGGGTGCGAAAGTAATGGGCGGTTTCATTCATCGCCTGGGCCACGCTCAACCTTAATTCGTCGAGCTCACGCCGGGAGCGGCTACTGACCCCGGCCAGGTAAAGGTCGAACATTTCGATGGCTTCATCACTCAGTTCGTAGATAGATTGGCATACAAAAGCCACCAGAATGGAGTAACGTCTTTCGATCAGGCTACTTGAAAGTGCCTGGGGTGAAGTGCGCTTACCCAGACCGGCCAGGAATTTGCGCCGGTTGGGATTAAGGGCTTTGAGATCCCACGCCGCTACCCCTTTTTCTCGCAGAAAAGTTAATTTCTCAATCGAACTAACAATCGCCGCCGGGGTATTGGAAACGCTCGGTTGCCGCAACCACTCCAAACGAGTAATCCTCAGCTCAGTGTCTTTAAGTAGTAAACTGTCCAGGAAAGCCCTGGTCTGTTCAGTAAGGAGAGGCGCCAACTGGGTAAAGGTATGTTTTTGGGCCTTTTCGCGGGCCGAGGCGACCAACCTTTCGACCTGAGTAAGGCCGGGCCGCACCAGCTTGTCCTTTTTGAGCTTTTCCAGCGTCAGAGTGAACAGGACCAGCGGTGCATCATGTTCGAGCGAACGCTCCAGGAGCCAGGCCGCTAAATTTGTTTGGTCAGTTTCATTTACATCGCGGTAGCCCAGATGCTGTTGAATTTTAAGCAAGTGGTCGCGCCGGGTGTGGGAGCGGTTGCCGTAAAGAGGTAGCGTTGCCGGGTCCACTTTTAGCTGCTGGGCCAGGTAATCCACCACATTTTTAGGTGCCTGGGTTAAGTCTTCCGGGCAAAACCCGA
>JAYSYV010000300.1:0-6416 GCA_043727245.1 Chloroflexota bacterium
GTCGTACGGGCAATTTATATGCCACGAGTATATGTTTAATGTAGATACAATATCAATAATCTAAACGATTTGCAATAGGTAAATAGCAAGAAACCACGAATATTGACCTGGTACATCCTCGTGTCAGCCCTAAATCAGGGGTATAACTTACTTCTTTAACCTGTTGAGTGTGCAATCAGAGCTTTTAGTGCTCAACAGGTTCACAAGACTACTGGTTTCCAGGCTCTTTTCCCACAATCTTTACAAATAAAATTTTGTGTTATATTAATTCATGTGTAAAATCAGTTCAAGCTGCTGAATACCGGAAATATTTTAACGAGAAGCTAGCGAACGGCAATATTAGATTAATAGCGCTCAATAAACTAACTGCAACCGAGATAAGAACCGGAAATACTTTGATTCAGAAATATAAACTGTGGGTGTTTTTAATTGTGGTGCTGCTGGATTTTCTGGTTGTTTTCGCTTTCTACCAAACGCGGCCTATTTATAATATAAATCTTGGTATTTCCAACGATAGCTGGTATATTGAAAAATTCTACCTGCCGGAAAAAAATGAGCAAGGCTCTTACCGTTGGAGTCAGGATGGGGCCAGCGCGGTATTGCCTTCGGTTGGAACCCCCTTTGAGGTCCAGTTAAAAGCGACCGCTTACCGACCGGAAGGTACACCGCCGCCCAATTTTGATCTCGAACTGACCAATCCTGGCCTGGTGGCCGGTTTTCAGGGGGTGGGAGCAACGCAGCGGTATATCCTGCCGGTCGGGTCAAAACTTGATTTCAGCCTGGGGACACGTTTGCTAACTATCCACAGCCCCACCTTTCAACCCAGCCAAACCGACGACCGCCAGTTAGGGTTGCTGGTAAAGCAAATCACCATTCAGGCCCAGCCTAATTCGCTGGGTCTGGTCTTGCCACCTATTATGGCCTGGTTGAGTCTGGTCCTGGGACTGGCTCTAACCCAGGCTTTAGCTTTCTTTAGCCTCCTAAAGCGGCCTTATCTGGCCTTTGGGGTCCTAGCCTTGCCGGTGGTATTGCTGGGCCTGGGCCTGGCAAAGCCCGCATTAGCCCTCGAAAATGCCTATTCGGTGGGGGTAGGGTTTGTAGCCCTGGGTCTGGCCGGTTGGGCCATTACCCGGCTGTCCAGGTGGGGAAAAGTCTGTAGCGCGGTTCTGCTGGTGCTGGCAACCCTGGGAGTTTTATTTAATATATTTAACTTTCTGGCTCTGGTCGTATTTTGCACCGGGCTGATACTTTTATCCATACTCTGTAATCCCCGGCTCAACCGGACCGGCTTCAACCTGTTGATTGTCGCAAATATCGCTATTTTCCCCTGCTGGGCATTGCTGCAACAACGGTTTTACCAGACCATAGATGCCGAGTCCCATCATTTATACTGGCTCAACGAGCTGGATTTAATGGTCAAAGAAGGCGATTTCTTTCCGCGCTGGGCTCCTCATTTTAGCTTTGAACGAGGCAGCACTATCTTTAACTTTTATGCACCGTTCTCGCGCTACCTGGGCGAGTTTTTTGTGCTGGGTGGCCTGACCCCGGCTTCCGCCTTTTTAGCCACTCTGTTAGTGATTACGGTTGGCAGCGGCTTATCTATGTACTGGCTGGCGCGGGATTTTGTCAGCGGACCGGGAGCGATTGTAGCGGCGGTAGTCTACCTGTACCATCCCTATCGCCTGGCCGACCTCTACCAGCGCGGCGATATAGCCGAAGCCATGAACTTTGTCTTTTTCCCGCTGGCTCTTTTGGCCGTCAGTCGGGCCATACGCTTTAACCGGCCTGTCGGGCTGAAGCTAGTCACCGGCGGCGGGGTGGCCTTTGGTTTTATGTTAATCAGCCACCAGTTGAGCGCCTTCTATTTTGGCCTGTATATGCTGGTCCCTTTTATCCTGCTTTGCATGGGCCGTTACTTCTGGCAAGAACGCCGGATTTTGGCCCCGGCCCTGCGAAAGGCACTGGTCCGTCTGCTTTACCTGGCTGGAATGGCCGGGTTAGGGGTGGCTTTAAGCGCTTTCTATATCCTGCCGGTTGTCTTCGAGTCTAAAGATATCCGGGTTGGCAACAAAGTCAGGATTGACTGGGGCTACGGTTTTTTCGATAGCCTGGTAACTAATTGGAAAGATTGGTTTTCCTCCATCCCGCCCACCGAGTACGCCGACCGGTCTATGATCAACCTGGCATGGTTCGGCCCGACCCCCCTGGTGCTGGCCCTGGTGGGACTGGTCGTACTCTGGCTGCCGATTAGTGGGAAAAGCCGGGATAACCGTTGGCTGGGCCTTTTCTTTGGGCTGATTATTGGGCTGCTGCTGGTGATGCAGTTCCAGTTTTCCCGGCCTTTCTGGGAAAATGCTCCCGGCATGATCTATATTCAATTTCCCTGGCGGCTAATGATTTACGTGGCGCTGCTGGCCTCGGTTCTGATTGGTGCGCTGGCCGATTTTTTGTTCAAACTGGTTCGCCAGAGAGGTTTGCGCTGGCAGCATTTCCCCGGAACATTACTCTCCGGTTCTCGCCGCAAGCTACGCCTGGCCTATCCGGTGGGCCTGGCGGTAATCTTCTTGCTGGGGCTGCTGCTGGCTTTCAGTGGGGCCGGGAGAGTCAGTTTAACCTATTATTCGCAAAGTTTTACCGGTGAATACAGCCTGGGGACGCTGGTTAACCAGATCGAAAATGGCGATGTTTTCTACATGCCTATCTGGGCCAGGTCGCTGGATACTCTCGAAAAAGAACCTGACCGGGCTTATATCGAACGGGCCGGGCAGACCCAAACCGACCTGGTTAGCTTCAAGCGCCTCAAATCGGCTGAGTACCAGCTAGAAGTGAATGCGACTGCGCTCGGTGTCCTGGTTATCCCGGTCTTTTATTTCGATGGCTGGACCCTTACGGCAAACGGCCAGGCGCTGCCTATCAGCTACAATCAGCCCCAGGGTTATATCCAGGCCACTGTACCAGCCGGTAATGATTCGCTGTCGCTGCGGTTTGAAAATAGCTTGCCTCGTGCGTTTGGTACTGGCCTCACTATCCTGGCTTTGCTGTTGCTGTCCGGTTTAGGGGCGCAGCAGGCCCAAATTAATTCTCCCAGTCCCGGCCCAACCTGATTTAATAAAAACTAGTATTCAGTAATCAGAAATTCTTTTTGCATCTTAGAAAGATTTAGTCAGAATTACAAGTGCTTATATGACCGAAATAGAAAATCCTGTAACCATTTCGATTAGTGGCGACAATGAAGCGAAAGAAAATTTCACCTCACCGCAACGCCGCCTTGTTGAAACCTTTAAAGAGAAAATTGAACAGGGCGCGTGGAAATTAGGGGAACTTATTCCACGTGAGATAGATTTGATGGCGGAGTACGATGTCAGCCGCTACATGATTCGCCAGGTGTTAAATGAACTCGTCCAGGCCGGTCGCCTGGTGCGGACTAAAAAGCGGGGTACGGTGGTTAGTCTGCCCAAAGTCGAGCAATCTCTTTCCAGTTTCTACAGTTTTGCCCTGGATATGACCGCCAAAGGTCTTAGACCGGCCAGCCTGGTGCTGGGGCTGGAAGAAGTAACCGCGCCCGATGAAGCGACCACGCGTCTGATGCACCTGGAAAAGCATCGCCAGGCAAAAGTTTTTAATTTACGCCGGTTGCGGGTAGTAAATGATGAACCCCTGGTGATTGAAAGTAGTTTCCTGGCCTTTACTAGCCCGGTAGACCTATTTCGCTTCGACTGGCGTGTGTCGCCGGTCTATGAGGTACTTGAAAGGGAATACGGCCTCAAAGTGGAACGTGCCACGGAGTACCTGGAACCGATTATTCTCAATAAAAACGATGCCCATCTGCTGGGAGTAGAAAGCGGCTCCCCAGCTTTCCGGGTGGAGCGATTGACTTATGATGCCAGTGGCCGCGTCTTTGAACGCCGAATCAGCCTCATCCGGGGGGACCGCTACCGGTTCTACGTGGAGTTGCCCAAGAAGGAACTGATAGCCGAACCCGGTTATTAGCGAAATATATCACGCTTTAAGTGTTTGACGTTTAGACTAAAACAAAGGACCAGCCAACCTTGCGGTAGCTCGCCCAAACGAGTAATGTTGCTTCTGATCAAAAAAGGAGCATTACTCGAATGGACTTTAACATACTTAAAGAATTTCGTCAGCACTTTTACGATATCATTTCGAGGGCAAAAGATAGCCTGTTTAATTGTGCTGATGCCTTACTGACCGAAACGGCGGCTCAAAGCTTTGTTGAATTGGCCCTCTCGCCTTTCTTCAAGCAGTATAGCAATTGTCTGACTTGTTGCTCCTCCATTGGACGCGGCAGGCGTTGGACTGTCTTAACTCGAACCGCTCTGCGAATGGGTTGCTGTCGGCTGGCGTTGCCCATAAATGGTCGGTGGCGTACTGGCACCACAAAACGTAATCCATCGGCACTGGCTACCGCCTCTCCTCCCCAACTTTGGGCCAGTGAAAGCAGACTCTGGGCTTCTACTAACCGGGCATTAGCCCGGCTAAGGGTGTCTGTACGAATATAATTTTGTTGGACCCATAACAGCCGGTCCCGGCGCAAAGCTGGTATTTCTCGCTGAATAATCGGTTCGATGCCAATGTTACAGGCTTCAGCTAGTAACACCGCACAAATTGAAAGTGGCAACTTCTCACTGCGACTTCCACTTTCGCTCAGATGGGTAAATTCAGCCGCAAAGTTGGTACGGGCCTGAATTTCTAAAATTACCTCAGCCAGCTCTATGGGCGGTAACATAGCCGCGACACTCTCTCGCAAAGTCACTAAACTTTCACTCTCGACTTGTTTTTCTAGTGGCGTCAAGACCAGCCGGTCTTCGCCCTCTTTTTGGTCCTGGTCCTTGCTGTGGTTTTTCTCAATTCTAAGGTCGGCATTGTTCGGCAAGTTAGCGGCGGTCCTCAGGTAGGCCGTGTCCAGTTGGCGTTTGAGGGCCGCCAGCTCTGTTTTGGCTTCGGCCTGACGGCTTAAAGTCCGGCAAATCTGGGGCTTAAGTTCCGGCCAGAGTTCGTCTGAAATTAGTTTGGCCCCGGGATTGCCCCAGCGTTCACTCGGCACAATAAATATTTCAAGCCGTTTGAGCGCCTCCTGTAACTGTTCCAGCACACAAAAGGTGTAGTAATGCCGGTCATGCGGTTGATGATGGCGCTGGTATACCAATGAATGCCAGGCCCGGTTAACTATCTCGGTTGGGGCATCCTCCATTTTGGGCGAGGGTTTTGACTTACCTTCCAGGCTACTAAGAAAAGTTAGCGCCAGTAGTACTGGCCCGGCGGCCTCAACTCCCTTAAATTCAATTGTTTTAAGCAGTAGCGGCCAGAAATGCCGCACGGTTTTGTAGCGTGCTTGTAGTAACTCATAGTAATTATCCTGCCCGGCGGGACGGGCTAATTCTCTAATTCGGTTTATTGCCAGCCTTAGTTTTCCAGGTTCGACTTGTTCGTAAACTGAGGCGCGCACCAATATTTCTTCAAGTTGTGCGTCTATTAGGACTTCGCAAGCGTCCGCCAGTTGTAAAGCTGCCTGGTCCAGTTCAGGGATGGTGCGCAGCCTTTCTTGCTGACCGCCTTGTTCAGCTCGGGCCAGCAGATTTTGCGTTAGTAGTTCTAGCACATCCAGTACATCATCCTGGCTGGTCGCTTCTAAAACTCGCATAAAAGCCAGCAAAGTAGCGATCTTACGCTCTGGGAGTAAGCGTTCAAGGGTTTGAGCTTTGGAACCCGCTGTATAGCGGGCCAGGATTTTCAACTGAACAGGTGGTATCCGGCTGAAGTCCAGCTTGCCAACCTGGAGCTTTTTGACCGTTTCCACTCTTTATAAAGCTTTGACCAGGGCATTAGAAGAAATCTGGTAGGGAGATTGGCGTAATTGGTCAAGCGGGGTAAGCCGGGCCGGTGGTATTACCACCAGTAATTTCTCTAATTCTTCGCGCTGGCTCAAAGAAGGTAAAAAAGCCAGCACCTACGCCTACGACAACCTGGACCGCACTACCCTCATAACCCAGCCAGGCGGCAACGCTGTAAGCTACAGCTACGATGCAATGAGCAATCGCAGCGCCATAACGACAACCGTGGGCAGCGTCATTAGTGCCACTACCTACTCCTACAGTGCGGCCAGCCAGCTAATGACCGTCACCGCTACCACCGACCCAAGTGGCGTACACACCACCAACACCTATGACCCGGCAGGGCGGAAGACCCAGCAAAATCTGCTCAACGGCGTGATAGTCCAGTACGGTTATGACAACCTCAACCGGCTGCTCACCATCAACCAGTCCAAGAATGGAGTAACCCCTCTAGCTTCTTACACTTACACCCTAGCAGCCTGTCGGAGTAATCGAAATGACTACCACTTATAGACAAAGCGTCTCAATTTAGAACTACAGGTAGTACCCTTTCGGCCAAAATAAGGC
>JAYSYV010000301.1:0-2051 GCA_043727245.1 Chloroflexota bacterium
GCTATAGCTCTTACAATTTAAGGCTGAGCCTTCCGCACCCCTGACCTTCCCCAAAGTAACAATCCGGTTGAAGTAACCCGTCTATTGATGTTTCCGAACGGACTTTAAAATTAGGAGGAATCAAAATTAGTATGCCCACTAACGACAATAAGGCTTTCTCCCGGCGACGCTTTCTGAAGACCGGCGGAGCGCTTGCCGGGGTAGCCTTAATTGCACCCCTGGCCGCTTGCGGCGACATGACCGCCACAATCGCGCCCGCTGCCTCGTCTTCCACTACGACTGCCGCCATGACTACCTCCGCTGCCGGAACAACCGCCGCCATGATGACCACGGCGACTACCGGAACAACCGCCGGAACGGCTGCCCCTGGAGCCTTGCCTTTCGCCGGGCGGTCCCTGACCGTTTTTGTCTATTCCGGTCTGACTGAAGATACCTTCCGCAATGTCTATGCCCCCGCCTTTGAAAAAGCGACCGGAGCCAAACTGATTCTATCGCCCGGCTGGTGGGACGCGGCGGCCAAGCTGCAATCCTCGCCGGACGACCAACCGCCTTTTGATCTGGTAGAAACCGACCCAATCCAGGGTTTTCCCGGTATTCGACAGAACCTGTTTCAGAAGATTGATATTGCTAAAATCCCTAACGCCAAAAGCTTTGCTCCCCAGATTCTGGATAGCAGTATTTTCAAAGATAGCTGGGGCTTGCCTTTTATTAGCTCGGCCATGACCCTGTGCTGGCAAAATGAACTCGTACCGGGTGGCCTCAAAAAATGGTCCGACCTTTTCTCGGAAGGGCTTAAAGGCAAAATCATGCTCTACAACGCCTACTACATGTCGCTGTACACCTTCGCGGTGGCTAAAGTAGAAATGGATGGCAAGCCGGGAACAGCCAAACAAGAAATTGCCAATAATTTGGACGGAGTGTTGAAATTTGCGAAAGAAAAGAGCGAATGGGTAAAATATTGGTGGCCGACCACCGCTGATGCCGTAAACGCCCTGCTGCAAAAGAATGTATCCGCCGGGAATATTCACGGTAACGGCCTGATTTCGCCGATTCAAGCCAGCAAGCCGGTCGGCTTTACTGTGCCGGATAACGATCAGGCTTACGTCCAGCTATTCTTCGTAGTTCCCAAGACCACCAAGAATTTGGACCTGGCCCAGGCCGCCATTGATTTCTTCGCCGGACCGGATATGCAGCGGGCTTTCGGTTTGCAAACCGGCCAGTTATCGGTAAATATTCCGTCTATCGCGGCGGAAGTCGCCACCAAGCAACCTGTATGGGCCAGGGTTTACCCGAACCAGGCCAGTCAATTCTCGAACCTTTCGTATTATCCTTACGACGCTTACGACAAGAATAATGATAAAATAACCAGGTTCTGGAATAGCGAAATTTTGAGAAAAAGCTAGGGAAGCCAGGCACAATGAGTCTTTCTTATTCGGGACAATCGGTTCGGCTGGCGGCGGTTTCCAAAAACTTTGGCGGAACCGTCGCGGTCAAAGATTTATCGCTGCAAGTCGAGCCGGGCGAGTTTCTTTTCTTACTGGGTCCGAGCGGCTCCGGGAAGACTACTTTGCTGCGCCTGATTGGCGGCTATGAACTGCCTTCCGGCGGCACGATTGAAATCGGTGGGCAAAACGTCACCCGCTTGCCGGTCCACCGCCGCAATATCGGGATGGTCTTCCAGAACTACGCCCTCTTTCCCCATATGACGGTGGACCAGAATGTCGCTTTCGGCCTCAAGATGCGCCATGTTTCAGACAAAGAAATCAAAAGCAAGGTGGCCGAAGCCCTGGAACTGGTCGAACTGGACGGTCTGGCCGGGCGCTACCCTTCCCAGCTTTCCGGCGGACAACAGCAGCGAGTCGCTTTAGCCAGGGCCATCGTCTACCAGCCGGGCCTTTTGCTTCTGGATGAACCGCTGGCGAACCTGGACCGCCGCCTGCGCGATAACATGCGCTTTGAGCTTAAAAGATTGCAGCAACTTATCGGTATTACCACGATTATGGTAACGCACGACCAGGAAGAAAGCCTTTCGATGGCCGACCGTATTGCCG
>JAYSYV010000302.1:0-2050 GCA_043727245.1 Chloroflexota bacterium
ATGTTTAAGACCATAGTGGTTCCACTGGATGGGTCGGACCTTTCGGAAAAGGCTTTACCTTATGCCGTTAGACTTGCGAATTCCCTTGAGGTGAATATAACCCTGTTGAGGGTAGTTGAAATACCCGACTTTCCGGGAGATCCCTTGCAAAAGGAGCATTTGCGAGAAGCCGCCGAATATTTGACGAACCTCAAAGCCTGGCTGATGGGCGATGAGGAAACCTCTCAATTTTCAAACCAGCTTGATATTTCTGTTCTGATTGGCGATCCAGCCGATGAAATCTGCCACTATGTCCGGGAGCAGGAGCTTGCCCTGGTGGTCATGACGACTCACGGGCGCAGCGGATTTTCGCGTTTACTAATGGGTAGCGTAACTGGAAAAATACTTCATAAGCTCTCTATCCCTATTTTTCTGGTCCGGCCCTTTGGTCAAATGACAAACCAAACCTTGCCGGAGTTACTTGTAGCCCAGGACGAACCTTATGCCAACACTTTCCTGAAGAATGGGATACGGATATTAGTGCCAGTAGACGAAAATGAAAAAGCCGAAGCCGCTTTGAAGCCTGCTTTTGAGCTGGCTAAGAAGCTAAATGCCCCACTTTTCTTATTAAAAGTAAATCTTCCACATTCAAACTTGACCTACCTGGATGCGGTTACGCTCGCTTTTTCCCCGGAAGAAATAATCAGGAAAGAGGAGCAAGATAGGGTAGCTGCACGGGTATACCTGGGACAGATAGCACAGTTAGCCCAGAGAGAAGGAGTTGAAACGGTTATCCATGCTTCAACCGGAAATCCGGCTGACGAAATTATGGAATATGCTAACTTGGTAGAACCTGATTTAATAATAATGGCGACTCATGCCCGAAGTGAATTGGGCCGGTTAATATTTGGGAGTGTGGCTAACCAGATACTCCAGGTCACTCACTTACCGGTGCTGATGATACCCTCTGGCAAATCAAGTTTTAAGCCGGTTACAGTTAAGGCTACATCCACTAAGCCAGAACCCATAAAGAACTAGTTTTACATAAAAAGCAACAATCAACAATCCGGTTGCTTGAAAGGTCAAATAATAATAACCAGGACTGGAAGTGGCCCTGGTTATTATTATTGAAGAAGCGATTTTGTAGAAGAAATCCCATCTAAAAGTCGTGCGCTGCGACTGAAACCCTTTTAATTTCAGGAAAGGCCTACGTCCTTTTGTACTTCCTGGGGAACCGGCCTGGCTAACGGCATCATAAATACCGGTATGTGGTTCCTGCGCATAACCTCCTGGGTCAAACTTGGCAAATTCTCAGGGCCATCCTCCCCAGGAGCATGGGTTGCCATTATAAGTGCATCCGGCTACATTAATTCAGCAAAAGCCAGTATTTCAGTTGCTGGGTTACCTGAACGGACTATTTTAACCACTTCAACATCCATTTTCTCGGCCAGAATTTCAATTTGCCTTAGATAAAAATTTGCCTCATCTCTAATAGTAAGGTCTAATTCGGATAAGGCGGAGGGCACGCCGGTATAACTATGCAATGGGTTACCTTCCAGGTAAATGACCGGATTATTTACTTTTAGCAAGTATAAGGTTGCGTCAAGCTTTTGGGCCAACTCAAAACTCAAATCCAAACATGCTTCAGCCTTATTGGTCATATCCAAAGGAAGCACGAAGCGCATGTCATTAGCTAGGAACCTTTTACCAAAAGGTTCCTCAAGGCAGGCCAGGGTTTCGCTCAAAGTGGGTCTGGTATGGGGTTTTTGCCAATAGGAGCGTACCAGGAGAGCCGGGATGGTCAGATGATGTAAAACTTTCCGGGTAACACTACCCACGAAATAACCCTGATTCTGAGGCTGACCGTGGGTCGTCATTGTAACCAGGTCGAATTTCTCTTCCGAGGCATAACGGCAAATTTCTTGGGCCGGATCTCCTGCCAATAATCTGGTCGTCAAACGGTTTGGGACACTCAAAGGAGTTTCATTTTCCAGGGCTAAAAAATCGCTGACCTGCGCAAGATAAACCCTGGCGGCCTGCGCTGCCTCACTATTTTCTAGCTGTTCTTTCG
>JAYSYV010000303.1:0-2049 GCA_043727245.1 Chloroflexota bacterium
TCGACGGCAGCGGAAAACCTGGGCGCAATGATCCTGGGGGTGGCCTTGTTCCGGGCGACCGGCCAGGCGGCCTACATTCTTTTCCCGCTGGTAGTCCTGAGCTTTGGTGTAATAGCCTCGCTCGTCGGTGTGATGGCTGTCCGTAGCAGCAACCGCCCCCACGACCCTATGAACGACCTGAACATGGGTTTTTACGTAACTGCTGTCTTATCGGCGGTGGCGATGTTTGGCACTTGTTACTGGATGTTGCAGAATGACCGCTTTAATGATGCGGCCTGGAAGTTCGGCATCTGCGGCTTAATTGGTATCGTGACCAGTATAGCCTTCGTATTTATTACCCAGTATTACACTTCCGGCTCCTGGCGGCCTGTCCGCGAAATTGCGCGTTCCAGCCGTACCGGCCCGGCTACGGTTATCATCAGCGGTACTGCCGTTGGATTTGAAACTACCGCTTTTCCAACCCTGGTAATCGGGGCGGCTCTACTAAGTTCCTTCGGTTTGGGCCAGTCCATCAGCGGAGTTGACCCCAACAGCGCGTTTGAGTTTGGTATCTTTGGAACTGCCGTTGCCACAATGGGTATGCTGATGAGCGCGGCCTATATCCTGGCGATGGACACTTTCGGCCCTATCACCGATAACGCCGGTGGTATTGTCGAAATGAGCAATTCCCCCGACTCGGTCCGGGAAGTAACCGATGCCCTGGACGCGGTGGGTAACACTACCAAAGCCCTCACCAAGGGTTACGCCGTTGGTTCGGCGGCCCTGGCGGCTTTCCTACTTTTTTCGGCCTACGTCCAGGAGGCCGGACTTATCAAGAATGTCCGCGAGATAAATAATCAAGGCTTACCTATCGCGGGGGATGTCGGCAAACCAACCTTTATTGTGAATATTTTTGATCCGGTGGTATTCGTCGGTGGCTTTATCGGCGCGATGCTGGTCTTCCTGTTTAGCAGCTTTGCTATTCGGGCGGTCGGTAAGGCGGCTCAAAGCATGATCGAGGAAGTCCGCCGCCAATTCCGGGCCGATCCTGGTATCATGAAGGGGACCAGTGAGCCTGATTATGCCCGCTGTGTGGATATTTCAACTCGTGGCGCTTTACGCGAAATGATTGTTCCGGGCATTCTGGCGATTGGTACGCCGGTGCTAGTTGGTCTGCTCTTGCGGGCGCAGGCTGTCGCCGGGTTATTGATTGTCGGGACCATTGTTGGGGTGCTTATGGCGAACTTCTTGAACAACTCAGGCGGAGCCTGGGATAATGCCAAGAAGTGGATTGAAGCGGGCAACTTGAAAGACGAAACCGGCAAGGTTCTGGGCAAACGCAGCGAACCCCACGCGGCAGCGGTAGTCGGGGATACAGTCGGCGATCCTTTCAAAGATACAGCCGGTCCGGCTTTGCACGTTTTAATCAAATTACTGGCTACCATTACCCTGGTGCTAGTGCCGCTCTTTGTCTAATCGGCTGATTGGATAAAAGGCAACCTTAAATTAGAAATAATAAAAGAGGCCGGTAGAAAAACCGGCCTCTTTTATTATTGCCAATAATTCGATTATAAAGCCATAAAATAATCTAGCCTGGTATTAACTAGATGCCAGGCTGGAAATTAATATTGCTTCAAGAAGTGGACGTTAAAATAGCTGTCTGACCTAACCGACTCGCAACTCTTTAGTTTGCTGTGAAAAGCTATGTACCAGGTTCAGTAAAACATCAATATCGAACGGTTTACGCAAGAAGCTATCGGCTTGCAAATCCTGATAGGTTTGTTTGAGGGTGGAAGAATTTGCGGCAGATAAAGCAATAATGGGTATCTTACTCAGTACAGGATCGGCTTTGGCCCTGGTACTCCATTCCAGCCCATCCATAACAGGCATCATTACATCAAGCAAGATTACTTCGGGTTGATACTCTTGGGCTATTCTAAGGGCTTTTTCGCCTAGAGCGCTCCGGGTTTCAAACCCTTCATCTTCCAACATGCTTTTAAGCATGTTAACCATTGCCAGATCGTCTTCTACAATTAAAACACGAGGTTTATCGCTCATTGGGTTGGTTTC
>JAYSYV010000304.1:0-2047 GCA_043727245.1 Chloroflexota bacterium
CAGAAAAATACTACTTCTCACCGTCCTACTAAACAACGCCACTTTGTTTTGGTGCGTTATGGCCGCCCTGCAACGGATAGATTTTGCAAAGCCAGTTAAGATATAATTATTGTATTCAAAGCCTCTAAATCTTTAAAAGCAAAACACCCAGGTTTTCTGCCTGGGTGTTTTTGATTAAATCCTAAATTTAATTGTTAGAGATTAAGAACCGCGATTAGCCCCAATCTGCCCGATGACAGCAGCGGCCTGGTTGGCCCAGGCCAGGGCGAAGTTCGCCAGGAAGCCCAGGCCCAGGGTCGCTACGACCGCCACGACCAGTACGAAACTCAGCGAAGGCGATGGTCGTCCGGCGCGGGTTGAAGCAGCCGCTGCTGCAGCTATCGCCGTTTCGGTGGTTGGTTGGGCCGTGTACATCTGGATAATGATGCGGAAGTAATAGAAGGCCGCAATTATGCTGGTGACGATACCCACAATCGCCAGGGCAATATTCCAGCCGCCGCTCTGAATTGCCGCCCCAAAGATGAAGGCTTTACCGAAGAAGCCGACGGTCGGCGGAATACCGGCCAACGAGAGCAGCGAAATGGTCATTACCGCCGCCAACCAGGGATGGCGTTTGCCCAGCCCGGCAAAGTCAGCAATTTGCAGTCCTTCGCCCTGCGGTCCTTCTACGGCCATTACCACGGCGAACGCGCCTAAAGTCATGACAGTGTAGCCCAGGAGGTAGAACAGCAGACCGCTCCGGCTCAGGGTGTTGTCGGCTACCAGGCCGATCATCAAGTACCCGGCATGGGCCACGGCTGAGTAGGAGAGCAGCCGTTTGATGTTATGCTGCGAAACCGCCAGCAGGTTGCCGCCAATCATCGTAACGATTGCCAGGGTGAAAAGAATCGGTTTCCACTGGTCGCCAATCGGGCCAAAAGCGCCGATATAGACCCGCAGGAAGGCCGCCACAATCGCGGTTTTGGTTCCAACTGCCATTAAGGCCGTTACCGGGGTTGGAGCGCCTTCGTAAACGTCGGGGGTCCACATGTGGAAGGGAACCGCCGAGATTTTGAAGGCGAACCCGACAGTCACCATAGCCACCCCGAACAGCACCAGGATACCGTTGTTGCCGGCGATGTGGTTGTTTGCCAGGTATTTCTGGACTTCGCTATAAGCGGTCGAGCCGGTCGCGCCATAAATCAGGGCGATACCGTAGAGCAAGAAAGCCGAGGCGAAACTGCTCAACAAGAAATATTTGAAGCCGGATTCGTGGCTGCGGACGCTGCGGGGCAGGAAGCCGCAGAGGATATACAGGGCCAGCGAGAACAGTTCCAGGGCCACAAAAAAGACCATGAAGTGGGCGGCGACAGTCAAGAGCCACATGCCGGTCGCGGCGGCCATAATCAGGGCGTAATATTCGCCAGTGGCTTCAATACCGATGCGCGATAGATAGTCCGGCGAGGCCAGTACCACCAGGGCCGCTGCCCCTAACACGATTACCGCCAGGAAGCGGCTCATCTCGTCGGCGGCAATCATATTCTGAAAGACGGTTGAATTGGCCCCGTTCCTGGGCATATCCATCCAGAAACTACTGGCGGTCGCCAGGGCCAGCAGCACGAAGGCGACCCAGGAAATCAGCCAGCGTTGGGTTTTGGGCAGCACCATGTCGGCCAGCAATACAATTAATATTCCGCCACCGGCCAGCCAGGCGGGCCACAGCGCCCCCCACTCTACTTTGCCCAGGGTATCCAGGTCGGACTGGGTAATTTTCACCTGGGCCAGAATTGAACTAATCAAGGTTATCTCCACACTAATACTTCTTGCTAGCGGCCAAGAGCAAGCTGGCCGGTCTGGCGCAGCCAATCATTTACAGCCGGGTCCAATACCCCGGTTACGAGCGAAGGGGCTATTCCCAGCAGTATTATCAGCAGCACCAGCGGCACGAACAGCACGAATTCAGAGCGGCGCATATCAGTCGCGTCGGCGTTGACCTGGGTCAGGTCCGGTTCAGGGCCGTGCCAGGCGGTTTGAAAGAGCCGCATAATGTACCAGGCGGCCAGCACCA
>JAYSYV010000305.1:0-2046 GCA_043727245.1 Chloroflexota bacterium
CCTTCCACTATGGTATCGGGTACTTTTCGCGGTCCCCGCACCGAACTGCAAACGGTTGAGGGCCACCCGGTAATGCGTATTCGAGGCCAGTTGATGCCGGTTGTCTCGCTGGCCGACCTTTTGCAGTTAGCGCCTGAAGAAGACCTCGGCAGCAACGCTTACTCCAAATTCGACCGCTCTTTTCTGCACGGTGTCCTGGTAGGTACGGGCGTGAGCGGTTCCGACAGTACCCAGCGCTTCATATGCTTTGAAGTAGATACTTTTATTGACGAACGCGAAGTGGTAGTCAAAGGATTAGGCCCGTTCCTGGAAAATACGCCCAACGTGGCCGGAGTTACCGTCCTGGGGGCGGATAGTCTGGCCGTCATCCTGGATACTTTCGGCCTGGTTCAGACTGTCCGCCAGGGTGGCCCGGTTGTTTTAGCCAGGGCATCGGCCAATTATAATAATGCTTCTTCAATCAGGATACACCAGCGTTGCCACACTATTTTAGTAGTAGACGACTCGCTGGCAACTCGTGAGTTGGAGCGGAGTATTCTTGAAACAGCCGGGTACAAGGTCGAAACGGCACGTGACGGCCTGGAAGCTCTCAAAATCTGCCGAGAACGGCGGCCTGACCTGGTGCTTACCGACGTGGAAATGCCGAATATGGACGGCTTTCGGCTGAGTCTGGCTATCCGCCAGGACGAGCGCCTCAACGATTTGCCGGTTATTATTGTAAGTTCACGCGGCTCGGATGAAGACCGCCAGAAGGGTCTGGATGCTGGGGCGCAGGCTTATATTGCCAAGGGTCAGTTTGAGCAAAACAAATTGCTCGATACTATCTCCCTTTTACTCTCGAAATAATATTATGACTGATCCTATTAGGGTATTAATAGTTGAAGACTCCCCTACGGTCAGCCGCATCCTAACCGGCCTGATCGAAGCCGACCCCATGATGCAGGTGGTTGGCGTGGCGACCGACGGCGCGGAAGCCATTCGCATGACCAGCCGCTTGCGACCAAATATAATCACTATGGATGTCAATATGCCCCGGATGGACGGCCTGGAAGCCACCGAATATATTATGGCTCACCAGCCTACCCCCATCCTGGTCTTGACCGCTTCTGGCAAGCTTGACCTGAATTTATCTTTCAAAATGCTTTCCGCCGGAGCTTTGGAATTTATCGAAAAACCGGATGCCTTGCAGTTGGCCCAGGAGGGCGACTACCTGTTACGCCGGTTGAAACTCCTGGCCCGCATCAAAGTTATTACCCATCCCAGGGCTAAAAATCGGGTCTATAAAGATATTTTGCCGGAACTTCCGGCGGTCCGTCAGACTGGCCCCTTGCCTGGGATAATAGTTCCTGAAGTAAGGCCCAGCCAGCGCATTACTGAGAAGTTTGCCCCAGTTCCCCGGATGGCCTGGTCTGCCCAGCCTTCCAGCGAGTTACTACAGCGCCGCTTCCGGGCTTTGGGGATTGCCGCTTCCACCGGTGGCCCTCCCGCTTTGGCCCGCTTGCTCAGAGAATTGCGGCCAGATTTCCCGGTCCCTATTTTCGTGGTTCAGCATATCCCGGCTGGTTTCAGCCGAGGTCTGGCCGACTGGTTAAGCAGTGAAGTCAGGTTAAAAGTTAAGCAGGTCGAAGAAGGCGAAAAGCCCGTTCGCGGTGTGATTTATCTCCCGGCTGACGACCGCCACCTGGTACTAAACCAGATGGGCCGCATCCACCTGGGAACCCAGGCCGACCGGTTTGGCTTGCGCCCTAACGCCGACTACACCTTTTTATCCCTGGCCGAGGTCTGGCCGGGTGAAACCGTGGCCGTCATTCTGACCGGCATGGGCCGGGATGGAACCGAAGGTCTGCGCCGCCTGTACGACTTAAACGGCTACAATATTGCCCAGGACGAAGCCTCCTCGGTCATTTTTGGTATGCCCAAGGCCGCCATTGATGCCGGGGTAATCCACCAAATTATGCCTTTAGCCCATATTGCACCTTTCCTCAACCAGATTTTCAGCCCCGCCACTCCTGACTAATATTTTTATATTTCCTAATTAAATCGAAC
>JAYSYV010000306.1:0-2046 GCA_043727245.1 Chloroflexota bacterium
TGGGACCGGGATAAAGTTCTGACCGGGGATGAAATCAGGGCCATTATCGAGCGGGAAGTAATGCCGATGGTGGCGGTTCCGAGCGCCGACCCGGCTGAAACCTCGACTAAATACCGCTTTGCCGATGGCATTGGCGAAATGGGCTTTATCAACCCGGTCAGCCACCCGTTTTGCTCGGCCTGCGACCGTATTCGCCTGACCGCCGAAGGAATGTTGCGGACCTGTCTGTTCGCCCACATCGAAACCGACCTCAAAACGGTCATGCGTAGCGGGGCCAGCGATGAAGTGCTGGAAGAAACCATTCGCCGGGCGGTCTGGAAAAAAGAAATGAAGCACCACATCAATGATGGGGAAGCGTTCAAACGAACCAAAAGGTCTATGTCGCAAATCGGCGGCTAGCTACCGGCCCTGGTCCGATTTTAACATGATGAATTGAGTAAGTACCAGCATGAATTTATTTGATTCATCATTTCCCCCGCCTTCAAAATCACCGGCTTTGCTCATCGGCAGTGAAGCCCTCCTCAAAACCTGGCTGGATCAGTTAGAGGCCCACCTGGAAAAAGTGGCGGTGGCCTATAATAGTTCTTCTTTTAATATTTATATAGGCCGCCCCGCACCTGACTTGAGCCAGTTTGATGCGGCTTTTTCGACTTTACTTCTGGAACCTTCCCACCAGCAGACCGTCAATTTCTGGCGAGCGAAAACCACCGGCCCGCTTTTGCGCCGCCGCCTGGAACTGTTCAGGCGGACTTTTATGGAAGCGGAAGTCTCCAAAGCCCCCCAAATCTCTGAAACTCGCAACCTTATCAACGACCAGTTAATCAAGTACCGGCCTCAAATCGGTGGCGAAAAATTAAGCCGCAGCGAAATCACCGAAACTCTACGGTCTAACCCCGACCGGAAGCGCCGCCGCCTGGTCTACGAGCAAGCCCTCAGTCCTTTATCGGCCAGATTGGCTCCCCAGGTAGCCGACCTGATGCGGTTGCGAAATACCGAAGCTTGCCGGATGGGCTTTTCGACCTATGCCGATTTGCACCTGGAATTGCAGGGACTTAGCCGGGCCAGCCTGTTCGAGCTTTTCGACCGGTTAGAGCAACTGACCGACGCGCCTTACCGGGCTTTTCTGGAGAAATCTTGCCAGGAGGTAGGACTGGACCGGGTTGAACCCTGGGATGTGCAGTGGTTGGCCGACCGTAAAGCAACCCTGCCGGAAAAAGCTTTCCCACGCGAAAATATATTACCGCTGGTGCATGATTTGCTGACCTGGTTTGGCCTGAATTTAACTGCCTTACCGATTGAGCTTGTGACTAAAGATATTCCTTTTGGCGGGCTGTGTTTTACAATCAAAGTGCCGGATGACATTCGTATCGTGGGTAATCCGAGGAATGGCTACCCATCCTACCGGACACTGGTCCACGAATTCGGACACGGTATTCATGCCGCCTACAACCGCCAGTCTTATTTTACCCTCAAGCGCGAGGGTGGGGTGTTCAACGAGGGGATGGCTGAAGTGCTGGCTTATTTCACTCACTACCCGGCCTGGATAAGCAGCGTTACCGGGTTGAGCCAGGCGCAGGTCAGCCACTACATTCAGGAAAATAATGCCCGTCGGATTGTGCGGCTGCGTAACCTGCTGGCCCAGGCTCGGTTTGAAATTGAAGCTTATGATAAACCGGAGGCAGACCTGGACCGGTTGCTGGCCGACTACGAAGCCCATTATTTGCGGCAGCCGGTCAACCTGACACCGCGCTGGGCGGCGGTCTCTTTCCCCACGACCCACCCAATTTATCGCCAGAACTATATCCTGGCCGACCTTATCGCGGCCCAGACGCATGCCGAGCTAAACCGCCGCTTTGGTTCCTTCTTCGATTTGGGGCCGTCCGAGCGTGCGGAGGTCTTTGAGTTCCTGTGCGATAATTACTTTGCGCCGGGCAACAGCCTGGAATGGACCGCTAAGATTAAACAGGCTACCGGCCAACCCCTCTCGGCTACCGCCCTCATAAATGAGCTTGGTCTTTAATATTTAAGCTCAATTTTCTGCCAGGC
>JAYSYV010000307.1:0-6391 GCA_043727245.1 Chloroflexota bacterium
GCTTGTAGCCAGCTATAGAGCGCGGCGGGACGGCGTTTCCAGCCGCTTTGCCAGTCTTGCTCGAAAATACGGCGCTGCATCAGGTATTCGGCATTATGCTCATCCAGTACCAGCCGAGTTGCCAGGTTCTTACGGAGGGACAGCCCAAACGGAGCCATTTCAAGACCCTCGCACTGGATGACATCAAAGGAATCGGTTTGCAAAAGCCTGTCCAGGGCGGTTTCAAATAAGGGTGAGGCCAGCCGTTTCACCAGGTCAGGCCGGGAACTGAGCAGACTGTCGCGCAACCGGACCAGTTTAGACCGGGCGGGTGGGTGGGGTACAAGCTCAACCTGGCGGCAGTATTTTGCCAGTTCGGTCAGGGCCGGACTCGTTGTGACGCTTTCGCCAGGCCGGGCAAAACTCAGCAAGCTCAATGTATAATTGGGATTCTGGCCCAGGTAGCGCACGAAACTAAAATTGCGGATAGGTGCGCCCTGGTCGGGCGGATAGGGTGTCTGGGGTGTCAGCAGCAAAACTTTAATCGGAGAGGGCATTTTTCCTTTAAGGGTGAAATATTAACTGGACCAGGCGCGGCCCGAACAGCACCAGGCCCACCCCGACTGCAAAAATCGCCGAAACCAGGACTGCCCCGGCTGCGACATCTTTAGCAATTTTTGCCAGCGGATGAAATCGGTCCGTCACAAGGTCTACCAGGGCTTCAACGACTGTATTAATCATTTCGAGGGTGTAGACCAGGGCCATCATAACCAGCAAGACGGCCCATTCGGCCTGGGAAAGACCCAACCACAGGCCCATACCAGCCGCGACCAGGCCAATTCCCAGGTGAACCCGCATGTTGCGTTGGGTCCGCAAGGTGTAATAAATCCCCTCGAAAGCGTAACCAAAGCTGCGTAAGAACGGGTGCTGTCGCCCCCTGGCTTTCTTGGCCGTCTCGCGCTGCTCTAACGCCTCCGACTGAGGCTTATCCAGGGGGCCGTGATTGTATTTATCCAAGCGATTTCTTAAATATTCTTATAATTGCTAAAAATTATAGGGCCAGGAAAGACGTGGCAGCTTCTTCTTTGGACCGCATCAGTTCGCGGTCATTAGCGTCTTCGTGGTCGTAGCCGAGCAGGTGAAACACCCCATGAATGACCAGTTCCTGAGTTTCCCGCAGGGGCGTGTTGTTAAATTCTCCGGCCTGCCGTTCGGCCTGGGGATAGGAAATAATAATATCTCCCAGGTAACGCTGGCCGCTTTGCTGCTGATTCTGTAGCTCCGGGGCAGTTATAAACTGGGGACTAGCGGATGACTCCGGGTTGCCCGGTCCATCGTCGGCCTCATCCTCGTATTCTTCAAATTCCCCGGCCTGCTCATCCTCAACCTCAGCTTCCCAGTCAGCTTCGGCGCTATCTTCCAGTTCATAGACCACACCGGAGCGACCTTCCCAGTCGGGGGCTTCTTCGCTGGCGAATGAAAGGACATCGGTAGTGCGGTCAACTCCCCGGTATTCCCGGTTCAGGCGCTGCACCTCGTCATCTCCGGCGATTTCAATGCTTACGCCGATGACCTGCCCGCCCAGCCCTTCGGCCAGCAAGGCTCCCACGGCCGCCGCGACCAGGGCTTCTTCGTTAAGTGCCACCCGATATATTTCGGCAATGTCCACCATTATTTCAAATTTCTCGACCTGATTATCAGCACTCACAGCGCTTATCTCTCCATAAAGTTCGTTGTTCTATATTTAACGTTCTATGCCAATTATAACATACCGCCCGCGCTCTTTGAGTCTTGGAGGGTGGCGGCTAACCGGCTAAAGCGTTGGGCATCGTCAAGCATCTGGATATTGTTAAACATGACATAGGTCGGGCTGTTATCAGGTAAATTATCAAGCAGCGATTGCAATTCCAGGTCGGTGTAAACGTGGCGGAAGCCTTTGCCGCCGTGTAAGCGGTAGTAAATAAACTCCGGCGTAACGGTTGGCCGGATAAACGGGTCAACCACGTGGACAAGTTGGAGTTCCTGGCATAGCTGCAAAATCAACTCGTCCGGCCAATCGCCTCGTGGTTCCCATAGAAACTGAAGTCCGGCCCGTTCGACCGAACTAAAGAAATGGCGAAAGCGGCCCAGGTTGGTTTCGGTTGGTTTGAAGCCAGCCGGACACTGGAACAGCACTCGCCGGGCGGCCAGGGTCTGGGCGCATTCGAGAGTTGTTCTCCAGGCTTGCCAGACCAGCGGGCTATCCTTGAAATACCCGGCTTGCGGGCGCTCCTCGTCCAAGAGGGACAGTTTCAGCCGCTTATAGGTCTTGCTCCAGGGTTCGTGGGTAATAAGCTGCCAGGCTTTGAGGGTAAATTCAATTTCAGAGGACATCTCGGCCCGCCACCGCTGCAAGGTTTTGGGCATTGGTGGCTGGTAGAAAGTTTGCTGGACTTCTACAACCGGGAAAAGGGCCGCGTATTTGGGACGGGCGGCACTAAATCCGCAACAACCTACTTTTAACATCAAGTTGCCTTTTCTATACTCAACTGGTATAATGACAATCCGTGTAAATATGCCGAAATTTTTGTTTTTTAGTTCAGGAGGTTATCTCGGTTGGCTAATGTAAAGTCTGCCATCAAGTCCATACGACAGGACATCAAGAAAACAGCTCGCAACCGCCCGGTTCGCAGCTCCTTGAAAACTTATGTGAAAAACGCCGTTACCCGCATCAATCTTGGCAACGAAGAAACTTCCACGGAAGTTGTTCGGATTGCCATCAGCAAACTGGACAAAGCCGCCCAGAAGGGTATTATTCACAAAAACCAGGCCGCCCGCCGCAAGTCCCGCCTCGCCAAGAAGCTGAACAAGCAGTTCGCTGTCACTGGTCAAGAGTAAGTTTTAAACACTTAGTCTAAGATTTTAAAAAGAGGGGTTAGTTTACTAACTCCCTCTTTTTGTTCTTTTAAGTTCCTACCTTCATATCAATCCTTTTTTAATTTATTCCAATTACTCTTTAGAAATAGAGTTAATAACCAATTCGCTAGTAAAAGCTTAAAGAATTTTCAATTAGGTATTGTGAATGAATATTTTTAGAAGAACCTTTTGTTAATTATTATATGCTACCGTCTTTTTTTTGGATAAATGCGGTAATGCTCTATTACCCGAGTTTTATCAGGGCGTGTGGGTAATTGGTTTTGATTTTTTTCAAAATAAGAGCGTAAAAGGCCATACTAGCATATAAGATGGGATATTGAAAGACTATATCAGCATATAGTAAAAGATTAAGAAAAATGCTTTTAACAAAATATGCCCCTTTTGAAAGCTAAATGAATAATTATAGCGGCTCTTGCCTAGCGGTTCACCGATTGGCCGATTACCTGAACAGCCGAAGCAATAGCGGTTTCCGCCCCGGCTTCGTCCGGCATACCTGTATCGAGAATTGCGATAACCATGTTAGCCGAGTCTGGGATTGGTAGGAGGCCAATTTCGTTACGCACCTTGACCCCAGTGCCGCTAATATGCACATAACCGTTTTTCTGGTATTGGTCGGTAAGTTTGGTGCTAAAGAAGTTCTGGTCGCCGCTGTAAATCTTGCGGTTCAGCAGGGCGTTCAAGATCTGGAGGGAACTATTGCCATCTATAATTTCGCCCTTGCTGAGATGAAGCATGTAAATGGCGGCATCTTTGGCCGAGGTGAAATTATTATTGGGGTCGTCGGTATTGCCTAGCATACGTTGTAATTTGGTGGCACTGTACTGGTTGCGTAGAATATAGCTGTTAATTTTGTCATACCCGCCGAGCTTCCTGATGATAAGGTTGGCCGCACTGTTGTCGCTATAGGTCAGCATGGTGCTGATAATTTGCCCATAAGGATAAGACTTACCCACATTATTTACCAGAATACCCGTGCCACTGGCAATATCACCTTGTTTGATAACGTAAATTTCGGATAGGTTAAGCAGTCCGGCTTTAGCTTCCTCATAAGCAGTTGCGGCAATCCACAGCTTTATGGTGCTGGCTGAAGGCTGGGCGCGATCTGCGTCATCCCCGATGGTCTGTCCGTCCGGCAAAATAATATAAACTGAAGTCGAACCGGGTAGACTTTGAAGAGCCTTGTTGATAGCTGTCTTGTCTATTATTAGAGTAATCTTTGGTGCTGCGGTGGTGGGCAAGGCGGTAGTTGGAGCCACAGTCGTCGGCGCTGCCGTGGTTGGAGCAATAGTAGTAGGCGCTGCAGTCGTCGGAACGACAGTGGTCGTCGGAACGACAGTGGTCGTGGGTGCGGCTGTGGTGGCTAGGGCCGCTGTGGTGGTTAGGGCCGCTGTGGTAGCAGCAGAAGTGGTGATGCTTGCGGCTGTGGTGGCGACACCCGGTGTTACCGTACTCACGTTAGAAATCGCCGTTGTTTGAGCCGCTGCCGCCGTAGTGGTCGGGGTCTGGCTGGTGACAGCATCCTGGGAAGTCGGTGTAATTACGACAGCTACTTGAGTAGGGGTTGCTTTAGGAGAAGAAATACTCAAAAGCAGCACCGCAATTACGATTATCAAGACTGCCGCAATCAGGCCAAATCCGCCGATTAAAGGCAGGTTCGGGCCTTTTTTCGCCCGTTGCGGGGCCACCGGGCCATTATTCCAGGCCGTATGCGGCGTATATTCCGGCGGATTGGCGCTACCTCTTACCGGGTAAGCCGGTTGTATGGCCGGGCCGGGTGGATTTGCATATGGAAAAGGCGGCGTAATAGGTCCAGGCTGCCTTGCATACGGATAAGACGGTGTATTGGAACCTGGCGGCGGCCCATAGGCTACGCCGGGAGGCGGTGTTACTGCCCGCTGCTGGCTCTGGGGCAAGTCCTGTTTAAAAGCGGCGGGATTAACCGGCGGAATTTCAAGCTCAGTGACCGCATACAGGGTGCGGGCATTCTGGTCGGTATAGTTGCCCGGTAACGGACTGGTAAGGCTGGTCCCGGACAGGGCGGCATCAAAAGCCAGGGACATTTCCTGGGCGGTCTGATAGCGGTCCTCCGGGCGTTTCGCCAGCGCCCGGTTGAACACCTCTTGCAAGGCCGGGTCGAGTTGACCGTGGCTGCGCTCGACCACCGAAGGAATCTCACCGTTAATATGGCCCATTATGATCTGCTCAGTCGGGCCGGTGTAAGGAACCTGACCGGTCAGCATCTGGAAAAGGACACAACCCAGGGCATATATATCGGTCGCTTTACCAACATTACCGGCCAACTGCTCCGGCGACATATACGAAATCGTGCCGATAGCGCTGGTGCGGCTCTGGGAACTGGCCGAACTCAGCACTTTAGCAATACCGAAATCGGCCAGGAAAAGCTGGTTATCTTCGGCCCGTAAAAGCATGTTGTGAGGTTTAATATCGCGGTGAACGATATTGCGGCGGTGGGCGTAATCCAGGGCCGAGGCCATCTGATGTAGGTAACGGGCCGCCATAGCGGGCGGAATAATTTTACCCTGGCGCATCTTGTCGTAAAGCGTGCCGCCATCTATGAAGGGTGTAACCAGGTAAGCGGTTCCCTCGGCCTGTCCGAAATCGTGAATTACCAGGATGTTAGGGTGGTCCAGAATAGCGATAGCTTTGGCTTCCCGGCTGAAACGTTCCAGAAAATCGCCATCATCGGTCAATTCGGAATTTAAGACCTTTATGGCGACCCGGCGCTCCAACAACAAATCGGTTGCCAGGAAGACTACGGCAAAACCGCCCTGCCCAACCTTTTTCTCTAGCTGGTATCGTGTGTTCAAAACGCTGGTATCAGTAATCATTGTAGCCTGGACCCTTTACAGGAAATACTAACCAAACTAAATCTTCGGAATAGACGTAGTAATATTCTAGGTTAAAAGCAAGGGATAAGCAATAGTCAGACAAGTGATGGTAGTCACTTGTAAATAATTTTAAATAAGATAAAATAGTCTATATTGAATTTATGGGGTTTAAACTGGCTTGAGTTAGCGCATAACCGGGTAAAAGTAGAAGTTCCATCGGAAAGACTCCCGTTATATTACAATTGAAAAGCAGAGCCAATTTCTTAAGAGGTAACTAATGAGCGTTGAAGATGAAATTCAAAATGAGGTTATGGTGCAAGGTGTCGGAAACACTTCCCCGGCGGAAGCTCCTTCCTCGACAGTTCAAGTCGGCATGGCTTCCATTGTTGCCAGTATTATGTCCACCCTGCTGATACGCATAAGCGCTCGCACAAGCTTTGTAATTCTAAGTTTCTGGATAGGCAAAGAATCCGAATCCGCGGCCCTGGTAGTGCTGGTAATCGAATGCTTCTATATCAGCGAACTACTACTGGCTCCTTTAGTCGGGGTAATGAGTGACCAGCGGGGACGCAAACCCTTTATGCTCTATGCTCCCCTGGTAGGAGCAGCCGCTGCCTTGCTACTGGCTGGAACTTCCTTTTTATTCC
>JAYSYV010000308.1:0-2044 GCA_043727245.1 Chloroflexota bacterium
GGAAATTCCTCGGCCAGGGTGCGTTCTAATGGCTCAATCAGATGCCGAATCTGGACATCGTGGCCGCCCCAGCGGTCGGAACCCAGGCGATCCTTCTTAGCCAGGTAAGTTTTGAGCCGGGTGCGCCAGGCGCTTTCATCGGGGGTATAGACCATTCCTTGCACCCCAATATCTTTATAAGTCCAGATGGCCCAACTGGCCTCCGCTGCTTCGTAGGGCTTTAATTGGTCTTTCAACAGTTGGTCGCGCCCGGTATCCAGGACCGGGTTACCCGTGTATACCGGGCCAAACTCGCCTATCCAGATGGGCATGCCTCGTTCGCGCTGGTATTCACTCCGCTCCGCGAACGAAGTTTTGAGTACTTCTTCATCATAATAGCGACCGGCAGTTACGCCGGGATAAGGTCCACCGTCCAGGTGGCCTGGGGCGGGGTAATGATGAATTGTGTAAACTACGCCCGGCCAGGGTTCGCCAAACGGCGTAAAGTCGCGCGAATAGAGGTTGCCATCCATAAAGATAATGTGGTCCGGGTCAATACCCCTGATAGTATCGTACAATCTCCGGCAGAAGGGCCCGACCACCTGGCCGCCCAGGTCGGAAGGCTCATTTATTGGGTTATAACCAGCCAACCAGCTATTATTTTTGTAGCGCTCGGTGAACACTTCCCACAGGTGGACCGTCCAGTCCTGGAAATGTTTGTGCTGCCACAGGAAAGCTTTATGGGTCGGGTTATCGGAGTGCCACTCCTGGCTCTGGTAGCCCGGCAGAGCGTGTAAATCCAGGATAGTATAGATGCCGTACTCGGCGCACAAATTTATCACCCGGTCCAGGTGCTTGAAACCCTCCTCTTTGATATTAAACAAGCTATGTCGCTTTCAAGGCTAAAACTTTATAACTGGACCCTACGCTACCTGCTCTGCGGCCTGGTCGCCCTGGTGGTACTCTTGCCGCTGGTGGCGGTCCTGATAAACGGCCTGAAGACTGCCGGGGAACTTTTAAATGACCCATTTAGTCTGCCCAGGGAGTTTCACTGGGAAAATTATACCAGTATCTTAACTGCCAACTCTTTCTGGCAGCAGCAGCTCAACAGCCTGACCGTTACGGTCGCCACTACCGTGCTGGTGCTGGCGGTTTCCAGTATGGCGGCTTTTATCTTTGCCCGGATAAGTTTTCCAGGCCGGGAATGGCTCTTTAACTTTTACACGCTGGGCCTACTGTTTCCGTTAGCAGTGGCAATTCTGCCGATCTATCTAAGCTTACGGCAGCTCAATTTGCTGGATAATCTGCTGGGGGTAATCTTGCCGCAGGTAGCCTTCGGCCTGCCGTTAAACGTTATTATTCTGCGGAATTTCTTCACGGCAGTCCCGGTAGAACTGGAAGACGCGGCCTATATTGATGGGTGTACTCCGGCTGGATTTTTCTGGCGGATACTGCCGCCGCTGGCCCGTCCGGCCCTGGCAACTGTCGCCATGTTGACCATTGTCAGCAGTTGGAACGGCTTCTTATTGCCCTTGCTGGTTCTGAACAAACCAGAGCTACAGACCCTACCGCTGGGCGTAATGCAATTTCAGGGTGAATATAGCAGCAACTGGGCTTTGATTATGGCCTTCGTAACTCTGACTTTAATCCCGGCCATAATTTTCTATCTGCTGGCCGAACGCCACCTGATCGCCGGACTTACTGCCGGGGCCATCAAAGGATAGCGTGGCACGGAAAACCGGGCTGCTTTAGAGTTATTTAACCATTAAGTTTATTTATGTCAACCAAGGATATTAGAAAATGACACAGACTGAAACCACCGGTAATTCCAGAGTTGGGTTTATTGGAGTAGGCGTGATGGGCGAGCCGATGGCGGCGAACCTCGTTCGGGCCGGGTACGATTGCACCATTTACGATATTAACCCGGTTCCCCTGGCAGCCCTGGGCGCACGTATAGCCAGCAGCCCGGCGGAAGTCGGCGAACACAGCGACGTTTTGATAACGATGGTAGTCAACGACCAGCAGTTCAAAGCGACCCTGTTTGAACCGGGCTGGGCCGCCAGGG
>JAYSYV010000309.1:0-2043 GCA_043727245.1 Chloroflexota bacterium
AAGGTCATCAGGAAAGGCAGAGCCAGGATTACAAACTGCATGGCTAAGAAACCTGCTTTCGTTTCCGGCGCACGCCCTCGCTCATTAGCAAGGTCTTCATTTTGGAGTGGTAAAGAATAGCCAGGTAAGAAATCAGCAAAGCCAGCATAATCGTAATCGCGGCGCTGATACCCAACACCAGTGGGCTATCACCGTTACGCAGGAGCGAGTAAAGCAAATCGGCCCCGTTCAGCGACACCAGCAGCCCCGCGCCCAGTTTCAAAATATCCCGGCCCACCACCATAATGGCAATCCCGACCGAGCCGAGCAGGTAAAAAGCAAAATCACCCAGGAAATTGCCGGAGAAAGGTAAAAGGGTCGTCAGGGCATAGGTGGCGGCCACGGCGATAACTACCGCGCCCAGCGGCAGAAGATAGTCCACGTAGCGGAAACGGTTCAGGCGGGCCGCTTCTTCCCGGTAGAAAAACCGGCGCAATCCGCCCATACCGGACGCTTCGGCTTCAGCCTCCTCGCGCCGGAAGCCCCTGGCCGCAAACAGGATGGCGTAGCCCGTCAGGAAAAGAATCAGCCCGGCGACTACCCCGGACATGCCTTTCAAAAAGACCGCCAGGGGAATTGGACCCAGCATTACGCGGGCGGCAGTATTATTCAAGTCGTTGGCAATTACGGCCATTACGAGGTATTGAATTACCAGGGCCGGGGTCAGCAAGAGCCAATCTTTGTAGACGGCAATTACCACCAGTGAAAGCAGCAGCGCCCCGACATAAAATCCGTAATTTCCAGAGTCAAGCGTAAAAAAGTTCATACGTTAAAAAGCGTTAAAACCTGCTATCGAGTCAATAAAATAATAAAAATCAAAAGAATAAAAGCCGCCAGGGCCGGGTAGAACCGCTCGACACTCCATTCAAAGACTCGCCTGGCCCGGTCTAAAAAGCCCAATAAAAGGCGGCCAAAGAAGTTGCCGTTAAAGGCCATATCAAAAATGCGGTAGGTCGCGGCCAGCCGGACCGTTAAAGGCCCAAAGTAATCAGCCGGAGAAAGCCGCGCATCCGGCAACTTGCGCCGGGGAGCCTGGTTGGGCTTATCGGCGGTTTTCTTGAAAGCGTCACTGAAAAAGTCGTCGTCAAAACCTTCCGGCAATTCTTCTGCCGGGTTGATGGTCGTGAGGGCCATTTTGCTGCGGCCCGTCCGGGCATACTTATAACCGCCTGCGCCGGTTTGTGGCCCGTAGACCAGTCCGCCGTTATAGGGCGCAACTACCAGGCTGCGCCGGAAGAACCAGATAACGCCAAAACCGAGCGCCAGTCCGGTTACTACGAAAAGACCCAGCCAGCCCACCGCCGTGACGCTCGAAAAGCCGGTATCGCCAGTCAGTTGGACCCGCCCAGTAGCATTGGCAATCCAGCCGTTCGCCAGACCCGGCTGGAAACCCAGCGCCAGCGATACCACCGCCAGCAAACCCGGCACTACCAGCGGCCAATAATTGCCATCGCCTTTCAAATCCACCGTCCGGCGCGGCCCATTCAAAAACTGGACAAAATCCTGGACCAGGGCCGGAAGCATAAGGACCAGACCGGCCACAGCCAGGCCAAAATAAAACCGATTGCCTTGGTCAAGCAAAGTGCCGAGAGTCTGCCAGCGAGCGGTATAAGCCGGGGTCAGAGGGAACCCGGCAAAATTCACCGCCCCAATCAGGTAAGTCACCACCAACGCCACCCGGTAAAGGGCCGGTCGGCCCAGCAGTTTAGGACTGGCAATCGCGCCAGGATTGGGCGGAGGGGCATTTTCGATTTGAAGCTGGTCGGCGCACAAAAAGAGCAAAGCCGCACCTGGAACGAGGGCAATCAGTTGTTGGAAAGCCGCCGCCAGGTTGGTCTGGCCCAGCGCCATTATGACAAAACCAAACTGGGCCGCCGTGAGTAGCCCAATACGGACGGTCAGGCTTTCGCTGCGAGAGCGCAAGGCCGTGAATGAGGCAAAGAAGACAGTAAAAGCCCCAATGGGCAAGAGCAACCAGGACACCTCAGCCAGCAAATTAGCCCG
>JAYSYV010000310.1:0-2042 GCA_043727245.1 Chloroflexota bacterium
AGTACCAAAGAATTGGGCCTGGGCTGGGTCATTGCCGGGCGGGTCGTCCAGGCCATCGGCGGGGGAGCTATGGTCCCGGTTTCAATGGCCGTTGTGGCCGATATTTTCCCGCCCAAACAGCGCGGTCTGGCCCTGGGCCTGGTCGGAGCCGCCGACACAGCCGGATGGATTATCGGGCCGCTATATGGCTCGCTGATGCTCAAATTTGTGGGCTGGCACGCTATATTCTGGATAAATGTGCCGCTGGGGCTAATCTCGGCGGTCCTGATTTTCCTGGCTCTGCGCGGCACTGCACCACGGGTTACGCCGGTAACAGGCGCGGTGAACCGCTCGTCCGGTCAATCGAAATTGGGCCAACTGGATGTGCTGGGCTTCATTTTCCTGGGGCTGGCCCTGACCGGCATCAACCTGGCTTTTGGCGGCGGTAAAGAAGCGACCGCCCTGGCTGGCAGCGCCTTTGAAAATGTCGAAAAAAATCCGCTCCAGGAATACCAGATGCCAATTCTGATTGGAGCCGGGGTAGCTCTGCTGGTCTTTGTGATATGGGAACTCTTTGTAGCCCGGCGTCCTTTGCTCAATTTGCGGACCTTCCAGCGCATTCCTTTCGCCGCCGCTAACCTGGCTAACTTTATGATTGGGGCAGCCCTGGTGGTGGCCCTGGTCGGTATCGCCCTCTTTGTGAATACCACCGACAAAAACACCGACCGGGTGGCGATTGCCTTTGATGCAGCCCTGGCCCTGGCCCCAATGACCCTGGGCATGGCCCTGGGGGCCATCTTTGGAGGGTGGTTCAGTGACCAGGTGGGCTATCGTCTGGGAACTATCCTGGGGCTGGTAGTGGCGGTTTTCGGCTTTATCCTGATGGCAAAATGGCAAGTGACCTGGCAGCCGCCGGACGACCTGGCTCTCTTGCTGCCGGGAGCGGGCCTGACCGGGTTAGGCTTCGGCATTGTAATCGCTCCGGTCGGTACGGCTGTGATAGATTGGGCCGAGCGCGAAGATATTGGAGTTTCGGCGGCGTTAGTCCTCATTCTACGCCTGGTTGGCATGACAATTGGCCTGGCCCTGCTTTTGCAGTGGGGATTGGGTCGGTTCCGCGACCTGACCGCCGACGCGCCCATTGACAACAATTACGATAAAGTCATCCGGGGGTCGCTGGCCCAGGTCATCACCGAAATGTTTCTTGCTTCAACTTTCATTGCGGCAGCGGCCATAATACCGGCAATCTTCTTGCGCCGCCGCCCGGTCAGCAACCAGACCGAGGAAGAACTGCAACAGAAGCGCGAGTTAGGCCGCTTACTCTAACCCGCTTTTGATATGCTAGAGTAAGCTTGAACCTTATTGATTTACACTCAGGGCGCTACTGGTCCGGCGCAAACGCTCCGCCATTATGCCCATCACCTGTAAGGCAAAATAAGGTGTTTCCTGGACCATATAGACGAACCAGTGCTGGTTGACTGGAATGATCTTGCAATCGGTGCGGGCTACGCAAGAGGCACTGCGTGGCGAATTATCTATTAAAGCCATCTCACCAAAAATGCCGCCTACCCCTACTGTCTCAACCACTTTATCCCCGACTACTATGTCAACTTCGCCTTCCCTGACGACATACATCACATCGGCAAGCTCACCTTGATCAAAGATAGTCTCACCGGCTTTAATTTCCTGGGCGTTTGGTTCGTTCTTGAAATAATTCAAGGTTGTCATTTTGTAGTTTTCCCCTGGCCTGACTTATTTTAATAGAAATGGGTTTTAAAGGATTAACTACAAAATTATGCTACATTCAAATTAAGAAGATTTTAACGAGTTATTTTGAAATTGTTAAATTTACGGAAGTTGTCAAACGGCCAAAAGCTCGGCAAGTTTCACGTCGCCGGTATAGAGCGCCCGGCCAATAATAACCCCTTCCGCACCCAGTTCGGCCAGTTTGCGGACCTGCTCGGAGCGGGCTACCCCGCCACTGGCGATAACCGGCTTCCCGGCAGCGCGAGCAAACTCCTCAAAAGCGGCGTAATTCGGCTCAGTTAGAGTGCCATCGCGGC
>JAYSYV010000311.1:0-2041 GCA_043727245.1 Chloroflexota bacterium
CCAGGCGAAGTTAGCGGCCTATCCGAAGTTGACCTGGTGGTCAAAAAGAGCGACGAGGAAAAGCTGGTCGAACTGGTTTCGGAGCGGCTAAATTATGAATTGCCCTTCCGGCCCGAACCTTCCCGCTTGCTTTTCGCCGGGGGTCTGGCGATTTCTTCAGTGGCTAAGGTCCAACCGCTAGACCGCTATCGCACTCGCGCTATGGTGAAAATCCAGGACGGCTGCAACGCTGGTTGCGCTTTCTGCATCGTGCCGACCGCCCGTGGCGGGCCGCAAAGCGTCAGCATCCGGGAAGTGGTCGAAGGGGTGCGCCAGAAAGCCCAGGCTGGATTCCAGGAAGTAGTCCTGACAGGGGTCCACCTGGGCAAGTACCGCGCTCCGGTAGAAGACGGCCAGACCGAAAGCCGTCCACTTCGCCTGAAAGCTTTACTGGAAGCAGTGCTGCGGGAAGTGAACCTGCCTCGCTTGCGGATAACTTCGCTCGAACCGCAAGATTACGACCCGACTCTTCTGGAATTATGGCAGCGCGACCGCCGGATGATTCGCCATTTTCACCTGGCTTTGCAGGCCGGAAGTGACCCGACCCTGGTACGAATGCGCCGGGGTTATAACCTGGACCGTTACGCCTGGATTGTCGAGCAAATCCGGCGCGAACTGCCGGACGCTTCGATTACGACCGATGTAATTGTGGGCTTTCCCGGCGAAACCGACCAGGAAGCAGCCGAAACTTTGGCTTTTGCCCGCCAGATGGGTTACGCCAAGATGCACGTTTTCCCCTACTCGCCCAGGGCAGGGACGCTGGCGGCAACCATGACCGGACAAGTGCCGGAACCAATCAAGAGGGAACGGGGCGAACGCCTCAGACTGCTTTCAGATGAACTTAGCCAGTCCTGGCGGCAGCGCTTTATTGGCGAGGAACGCCCTGTCCTGTGGGAAAACAACGAGAATGCCGCCGATAAAAACGTCTGGAACGGCCTGACCGACAATTACATTCGGGTTTACGCCAGTTCAGTCACCCCGATGCACAATCACGTCACCAAAGCCCGCCTGTTGCGGCTGGCCGGGCAGGGCGATGCCGAGGGTATGTGGGGGGAGATTATCGGTTAAGTAAGGTCTAAAATCGCCTCTGGCCGTGCGGAAAAGCCGGTCAGTCGCATTATGTTCCATATTCAGCATCTTTAAG
This sequence comes from Chloroflexota bacterium, assembly GCA_043727245.1. Classification (GTDB taxonomy): domain Bacteria; phylum Chloroflexota; class Chloroflexia; order Chloroheliales; family Chloroheliaceae; genus 54-19. The sequence continues at coordinate 1,184 of JAYSYV010000311.1, forward strand.
GGTTCTATGATTGAAAAGATTAAGCGGCTGTGGCGGCTGCAATGGCAGGTAAACCTGGCAACCGGTATTTTCTCAGCTATAGCGATTGGGTTGGCCTATGCCCGCCAGGGTTTGCTGGCCCAGCTTTTTATGATACCGGTCCTGGCCTGTTTCCTGGCGGCTTGCTGGATAGCTTACACACGCTATAAGCTTAACAAGATGCGCCGGGACGAAATCTTTGCCCAGTACGAAGCTGATGAGAAGGCCAAACTGCGCGAAGTCTTTGACGAAGCCCGTCAGGCCCGCAACCTGCCGCCGGATGCCGCCAGCCCGGACGGTTTTACGGCTACGGTTGAGCAAATCCAGACGGAGGCCCAGGCTCGGCGGCAAGCCCAGGCCAAGTTGCCGCCCGGCATCAAAAGGCGCGGAAATACCCCCGATGGAAAACGATAAACCCATCCGGCCCGGTTCCGAGCAAGACCTGGCCCGGTTGGCCCAGGCCGCAACTGACCGGGAAGAAGATGCGCCACCTCCGCCGGTCCCTTCGGACGGCTTTTTCTGGCGCGGGCTGAACCAGGTGGGGTCGTACGTGGGCTATGCCGCCGCCTTTCTCACGCTTGTAGCTTTCCTGCTAGGACTGTTCGGCGGAGAAAGCTTTGCCTGGGCTTCTTTCCTGAGTATACCCGTCCTGGTTTTACTCCTACTTTATATTACTTACCTGTTGCGCCGCCGCCTGCAAGAACAGGCCGCCTCCTATTTAATAAACCACCAGCGCCAGGATCAGGCCCGCCTGGAAATCGCTCGCCTGGTCCTCGAACAGAGCCAGCAAGAGAGTGATGCCGATTAGAAAAAACTTGTAGGTATAAAAGCTATTGTGTC
>JAYSYV010000312.1:0-2040 GCA_043727245.1 Chloroflexota bacterium
TATGTCGTCTTGTTCGCTATTGCAACCGTAGCCGGAATTATTTCGACCAGCAGGCTCCAGCGCACGCCTGATTTGAAAAACCAGGAGCCTTCGGCTGACCGACCCAGTTTCAAGGAGAGCCTTACTTCAACCTGGAAATTGCTGGAGCTGCGGCGTTACCTGATATTTCGGTCGGCCCAGCTTTTCGCAATCGGCATTGTAGTACCTTATTACGCGGTCTATATGCTCCAGGACCTCAAGTTGAGCTTTACGGAGCTATTCTTTTTACAAAATGTAGGGGCGTTGGCCGGGCTGGTAGTGTTGCCGTTGTGGGGCCGCATGCTGGAAAAGTTTGGTTGCAGCCGGATTCTTTTCTGGACCAGTTGGTTCAAGGTTCTTTACGTCATTTTATGGGCATTTGTCGTACCTGGCGACCCTTTTTGGCCGTTATTGCTGCTCCACATGTCGCTGGCGGTTGACTCCGGTCTAAACCTGGCTTCGGGAAATCTCTTGATGAACTTGCTGCCACCCGGCACCCAGAATGTCGGGTTCTTTAGTGTGTTTACAGCCGTAACCAGCCTGGTCAGCGCGATTGGTCCTTTTGTGGCCGGTATATTGATCGGCTGGATTGCTGCCTATTCGCTGCCGGTGCTGGGAGTAGGCTTAGGCGCATTCCAGCTAATGTTTATCGTTTCGGGCCTTTTACGGGCCGCTTCAATGGTATTCTTCCGGGGCTTTGCCGATACCGGTAAAATCCGGTAAACCACTCAAACTCCCGCCGAAGAAGAAGTTATAGTTTTACCGTCGCGTTTAACGGTGAAGGCAGGGTCGAGCGACTGGAGGTTCAGCTTTTGTAAAGCCTGGGCCAGATCGCTTGCGCCATTGATGGGCTGTCCGTTTAAGGCTGTAATAACATCACCCTCCTGCAGACCGACTTTTTCCGCCAGCGAACCGGCCCTAACGGCACCCAGTAAAGCGCCAGGCTGGTTAAGTTTTGTAAACGCATCGGCCACCTGTGCGCCCAGCTTAACCTGGCTTCGCGCCCGTAAGTTACGGACTGCCGTTTGCAAAGCGGGCCGGTCGAACCCAACAATGTAACTTCCGTTAATTTCGGTGACAGGCACGCCCATCTGGCCGGTGGCCTGGACCATGTGGTTCGCCGCCGACCGGTCCTGCGCAACATTCTTCTCCTGGTAAGAAATACCCTCTTTGGAAAGAAACTCTTTCACATACTTGCAGTAAGGTCAGGTCGGCGTAGTATAGATAATCGCGTCAGCCATATTCACTCCTTTTCGTTAAACTTAGAATGTTAAACCTGGAACATAAGTTATTATTGGCGGTTAAAAGCCGTCCTTGATCTAAATTTAATCACGGCTTTGATATTTGTTGCTACTTTCGTATTCATTATTTACGCCCCAGCTTATATTTGCGTTTCACCTTCTTTATTATAATTGTGTTATACATTCGTACCACGTTTAACGCCTTTTATCCCGTAACTGACAGTACATTGATAAGAATATAGGGTACGCCCAGTTGACCGGACCAGGGGGTAGTATTGCGTAAAACAAGAGTATTCGGGCCAGCTTTAAAGGCGCTGGCCGGTACGGCAATTGTCATATCGCCCCAGTAACGGTCTTTACCACCCAAGCCGGTATCGTTGCTCTGGACGTTTGGGAAAGTATTGGGGCCGTTAAAGATAGAAGTACCGTTGAGCAAAACTTCAAAATTACAATGAGCCGCCAGTTCGTCGTCCAGGCCGGTAATACGCAAAACCGGTTTGCCGGTAGGAACTCGGTCCAGGTTAAAGGTAACAGTCGCCTGGTTGAAGGTGCTTCCCACGCCATAAAGGGCTTGTTCGGTCCGGCCAAACAGGGTGTGATCGTCCCGGTCGTAAGCCCCATCAAGTTGGGAAGCGTTGATTTTTACCGAAACTGGGACGACTGCGGGAACGGTGGCCGCCACTATTGTAACAACTACCGCCTTAGTTGCTACCGCTGTGGTCAAGGCTGTTGTGGTACTGGCTGCCGTAGTTAAAGCCGGGGCAGGGTTGTCCGTTAAATT
>JAYSYV010000313.1:0-2039 GCA_043727245.1 Chloroflexota bacterium
CTTTTGCCGTTCGACTCAAAGTGAGTTAAATAGCCGTTTATATCAAAGCGATGGGTACTGGCTGTGACATAATATTTCCCGTTGTAATCCGTGCCGACATTCTTGATTTCTACCCTTGCTCCGACCTTAACATGTGTACTGCCAAAGCACCGGCCCTGAATTTGAATGGCCCGACCGTTCAGGTCATTATGGATGGCCTTAGCTGCCAGAGCAGCATCAGCCTGGGTTGTAACCGAGCGATAGACCGTATACATAACCTTTCCAGAACCAAAATCACTGGCAAGGGCCGCCCCATCTTTAGTAATACCAATAGCCGGTTTGAAATCGGCGCTACTGGATGTACCTACAATGGCCGCTTTGGTGGCGGGATCCCAGCCTCGCACGGTTACAGAATTTACCTGGTTGGTGGTATTCAGCCGCACTTTAAAGTCGAGCAAATCTTCGCCATACGTTAAATCTCCGCTGTCCACGGTCAGGGTTGGTTTTTGCATTTTAACCGCCGAACCCGTAATTACCAGTTCCATCCCCAGCCGCCTGGCTCGCCGACTTAGAAATTCCATATCGGTTTCGTTATTCTGGATGACCCACTTATATACTTCGGTCGGTGCGCCTGTAGCGCTACCGGAGAGTCCAGCGGCTGAACAAGTTTGCGATACAAGGTCGCTTTCGGATACATCAACATATGTCTTAATCTTACGGCCCCGCATGAGGCGATGCCGCTTATCGTAAGCCCGGATGGTAATGGTAGGGATTCCGGTAGGCGAAGCATCAACTTCTTGAGCTATTACTTCCCCACTGAAAACTTCACCGGCATCGGTGGAACTCTGGCCCATCTCGACACTTATAGGAGTACCCAGGGCAAAAGTGGTGGGGAAGATGCTTGCCAGTTCCATATGGCGCAAACGAATTATAGCCATCGAAGGAACATAAAGGTTTTGCTCTACCTCGACAAAAACAAAATCTCGTGGGTTAATAGTGACCGCAGTTCCATTGGCTTTAATCTTATAGGTTCCTACCAGTATCTCATTATTTATTACGTCAGTGGACAAAACTTTTCTCCAGGTTTACCGGTGAGAGGGTGGAATAACCAGACGTTGGCCGGGAACCAGGTTGGACGGATTATCAATGCCGTTATACTCGGCAATTTTCCGCCACATGGTCGGCTTTTTATAAGCTTTGGCTGCAATCAGGTCCAGGCGGTCGCCTTCACGGACAACATAGATGTCGCCCTCAATCGCCCCGCTGGTAGGGTTCTGCTTGCCAAACGAATCGTCGTCCTTAATCTGCTGCAAACCCAGGCTGACATTCGAGCGGAGCGGCAGGCCATCCCGGTTGAAATAGATAAATTCTTCGGAAAGGCTGGTTATAACCGCCTCATAGGCCCAGTTAGTACCCCAGGAGAAGATAATATTGGGTGGGGTTTTAATCGCATCGGAGCCGCCGGTTTCAATCCTGGTTGCCGCCCACAACTTCTTGGTTACGGTGCGAACATCCGTAGCGGTGCTTTGCAGTGAAGTATCGAAAAGCAAAGTCAGGCTGGTCGTGCTGGGTCCGCCGCCGGTAAATTCGGTCGCCGGGGTATCGCCACCTTTGATGGCCTGGGGCTTCCAGCCAATCGTGCGGGTAATAGTGTATTTTTCCGGGTTAAAATGACAGCTTAAAGTTTCCTGGGCTTTATTTTTCCATAAAATCTTTATGGAAGCCTTATCGGCAGTTTTAATGTTAGAAAATTCGGTAGACATATTTAATTTACTCCCTTAAAAGAACTTGTTGCTGGGGCCAAAACCACGTTCACGCTCGATCATAAGCTCGTCACGGATAATCTGGTAGACCTTGCGGGCCAACTGGTCAATATCTTCCTGCTGCTTGATTATATCGTCCACGTCGGTCGAGTTATTCGCCGGATGACTATCAATTTCGTAATTGATCGCCCGCTGTACTGAACGGGCCGGTCTGGAACCAGACACTACGCGCTGGATAGGTGAGCTATCACCATTATAATTCCCGTCCGAATTTGAGCCGCTATCATTCTTTAGATG
>JAYSYV010000314.1:0-2036 GCA_043727245.1 Chloroflexota bacterium
CTAATTTTGCGCCAAACTTAGGTATTTAACCTGCCTTTCCACAAACTGCTCTATTTTACTCTAACTTCCTCAGTTTGTAGTCTGGTTTTATTAAAGCATACCAATTTGTTTGATCAGGGCCACCGCTTGAGGGTTAACCTCTGGTTCGGTGGCCCCTTCCCTTGTTTAGACTTCAGCTTTCACTTACTTCCGAACCGCAAACACCCGGTTAAAGGGAGTTTGAGTTACCATGCAGAACTGGCTGAAGCCAGCTTCCGTAAATACTTCTTCCAGCTTTTTGGCCGTCGCCAGCGTTCCCAGGGCGGGACCGCCTCCTGCCAGAGCATTGGGAGTACAGCATAAGGTGGAGGCCGCGGAATAAATCCGGCCTACCGGATTAAAGTTATCCTCGGTAGTCTCCGCAGCCATTGGTTCCACCACCAGAATAGCACCATCATCCTTCAAGCACTGGAAGGCGTACCGGGCAACATTCACCGGGTTCGCCATATCGTGCAGACAATCACACATGGCGATTAAGTCGTATTGGCGGTTGGGATAATCGGTGGAACTCACCGCATCGAAGCTGATATGCCTGGTTATTCCCGCTTCCTTGGCGGCCTGGCGGGCTAATTCAATGGAACCCGCATCGTAATCGAACCCATAAATCTCGGAGGCGGGAAAAGCTTTTGCTATCAGAATAGTAGTCGTGCCCAGACCACAACCCAGGTCCGCTACTTTCGCACCTGCATCTAGTTTGGCCTGCATCCCCTCCAAAGCTGGAATCCAGTTTGAGGTAAGGAAATTGTGGTAAGAAGGACCGAAGAAGCGACGAGTGCCTTCAATTAAATCAGAATGTTGATCTCCCCAGAATATGCCTCCACCGTTTCGGAAAGCCTGAGTAATTTGCTCTTCCGCCTTTTGCATTCCCATAACCAGTTGAAAAGCCCCCGCCAGATAGTAAGGGCTTGTTTTGTCCAGCAAGACAACTGCGTTTTCGGCTGGCAGGCTGTAACGCTCAGTGGCCGGATTATACTCCAGATAACCCCCGGCAGCCTGGTTCACCAGCCATTCTCGCACATACCTTTCTACCGTTCCGGTACGCTGGGCCAACTCTACCGAGTTAACCGGCCCGGCGTCGGCTATTGCCTGGTACAACCCTAACTTATCCCCAATCCGCACCAGGGCTACACTACTGGCCCCAGCCAGTTCCGTGGCTACCTTTCCAACAAATTCGCCCAACCGGGCTTCGTCAACCATAGAAGTTTGAGTCGTCATAGTTTTACCTTTCCTTATCAGTTGATTTTCCCAGCATCGACCGGCCTACTTCAGGATGAGTTCCAGGAAGGGGAGCCGGGGAACTTTTACATCCACCTTCATACTATCCCGGCAGGCTTAATAAAAACAGCGTAGAATCCCGGGTTTTAATGAGTTAATATTTCAGGAAAGTCTAAGTATTCGGATAAGAGTGGGAAAGTAGTGCTCTGAAAGGAGCAGGTAACTACTGGGATGCGGTAAGTACTTTTCGGAATTACTTATTGCTGCCTAAAAACAAGAGGAAGTCAATTAATATTATGTTCAAGGGCGTAGCGGGTGGCCGCGCTTCGGGAAGTTATATTAAGTTTAGCATAGATCGAGTTAAGATGGGTTTCAACCGTTCGGACGCTAATACTTAACTTCTCGGCTACCTGCTTGTTGGTAAAACCGCCCGCCACCAACCGCAATGCCTCCAATTCCCGGGCGGAAAGTTGTTCAGGGTTTTTTGGGAGTGCCGGGGCGAGTTCCGGCAAGGATTGGGAGGAACCGGCAGATGTAAGTATAGATTGGTCCGCTAGTTTCAAAACTTCCTCTAACGATAATTTCAACCCGGCTTGCCAGGCTTTTTCTAACTCATCTTTCTTCAACATGGTTTTCAATCTTGCCAGGTCTTTAGTGTACTCCAACTGGTCGGCTCTGGCCACCACAGTATCGAGCGAGTTACGGAAGGCGGCAAAAGCTCCAAACATCTGAGCCGCCAGCTTTAACTGGTTTAAGGCAACCGCAATGCCCGCTAAACCGAC
>JAYSYV010000315.1:0-2034 GCA_043727245.1 Chloroflexota bacterium
CAGGCCCACGATAAAATCGTCGAGCAGGGCGGCTTTGGGGTTCCGACCCTGGTCCTCCAGAACAGCGGAACACTTACTAAACCAGCCTTTGGTCCTGTCATTGACAGAGTTCCGACAGGCGATGACGCGGGCGAACTGTGGGACCGGATAGAATGGATGATGCAGCGGACCGAGTTCTTTGAACTCAAACGCAGCCGCTAAACCGAAATTAGTTCCGGCAGAATTTGGGCCGGAGTCGAAGGGACTCAGGCAGCCGCTTCTATTTAGTCAGATCATAAGGGGCTCAAAGTTTGCAAAAAGAAGTTGGCCCCATAAGCGTAATATAGCAGGTTAGTTACGAATGTATTGGCCTGATCTCTCCTTAAACTTTGCTAAAGGTAAATTACCCGCATTATGACATAATTTAACCGTTTTTGTTTACCCAGGGAACAACTCGTCTATCCGGGAGAAACAGGTTATAATTCGGACGGTGGTCCACGCCAGGCTTTCGACCACCGGCAACTAAAACCAACAGGCAGGAGAATTAATGGCTGACCCGCTTAAAATAATACTGGATGTAGATACCGGGGCCGATGATGCCCTGGCTATTTTGCTGGCCGTGGGTTCGCCCGAAGTGGAACTCCTGGGTTGTACGACTGTGGCCGGAAACGTTCCGGTGGACCAAACTACCCATAATACCCTGGCTGTACTGGAAATCGCCGGTCGAAAAGATGTGCCGGTCGCCAGGGGCGCGGCCCATCCTCTGACACGCCGGTTGACCACCGCTACTTTCTTTCATGGACCAAAAGGGCTAGGTCAGGCCGAAGTGCCGCCACCTGAAAATCAGCCTCTAACCCAGGCCGCCCCGGCCTTTCTGGTAGAAATGGCAAATAAATACCGGTCGGAATTGATCGTGGTAGCGACCGGCCCTTTGACCAACCTGGCCCTGGCCCTGCTTATTGACCCGGCCTTCGGGCGCAAATTAAAGAAATTGGTCATAATGGGCGGGGCGGTCCGCTGTCCCGGCAATATTACACCCGCCGCCGAAGCTAACTTTTATAACGACCCCGAAGCAGCCCAGGCGGTTCTACAGAGCGGCGCGAATATAACTCTTGTCGGGCTGGACGTTACGGGCCGGACGGTCCTGGCCTGGTCCGAACTGGCCCACCTGGACGAAGACCCGGCCAACCTGAAACCGGCTCCACGTCTGGCCCTGGATATTCTACGGTTTTACTGCCTGACTCACGGCGTGGGCGGTGGCGCACACCTGCACGACCCCCTGGCCCTGGGAATAGCCATCTGGCCCGATTTGGTTCAGACTGAGAAAATGCAGGTGGAAGTGGAAACAGCCGGGAAACTTACACGCGGCCTTTCACTGGGTTTTAACCGGATAGCCCGCGATAAACTGGTCAATATGGGCGAATACGACGATGCGGTCGGGGTTGAGTACGAATACGTGGCTAACGCCGAAGTTTGCCTGCAAGTAGATGCGCCTCGTTTTATCAAAATCTTCAGGGAGAGATTGGGCCTATAGGCCATTAGACGGTATTTTTCCCGGTCCAATTAGTATATAATTCGGCCTGCCAAAGGAGAAAGTACTCTATGACAGGATTCAAAACAGCCAAAGGGTGGTCGTTAGTGGGACTATGGGCGCTAATAAGCGGGTTGCTGCTGGTCGCATGTAGCGATAACCCGACCGGCCCGCTGGCCCCAACCGCCGCCCCGGTTACGACCGCTGCCAGCAGCCCTACCCTGGCCGTAACGCCCCCTATCAAGGGAGATATTCTGGTCTGGTCGTGGGATACTGCCGCCCAGGGTCTTCAGTCTAATGTAACTGCTTTCAACAAGCTCTACCCGGAGGTTAAGGTCAGGATAGAAGCGATTAACCGGCTGGAAGTCTATGATAAGTTTACGGCTGGCCTGACCGCCGGGGGCGTGGGCCTCCCCGACATTGTTACCCTTGAAACAGAACGGTTGGAAGCCTTTAGCGGCAAGTTCCCGGAAGGGTTATCGAACCTGACCGAAAAAGCCGCTAAATACGAAAAGGATTTCGAG
>JAYSYV010000316.1:0-6343 GCA_043727245.1 Chloroflexota bacterium
TAATACCGGTGGTTGAGGAATTGCCCGAACGGGAACCGGTAAATATCAAGACCGATAATTTTGAATTAAACCTGGAAACTTCTAAGATCGGGTTTGAACTTGGCTTAAACGCCGAGCAAAAAGTCAGCCTGGTCAATTTGATGCGTACCCCGGCCTTTTTTGAACTCCATGTCGAGGGCTTTCCAGAAGAATGGTATAGCTTCTCTTATTCAAAACTTAATCTTTTCCCTAACTGGAAAGAAGAAGTCTACTTCCGGCTGGAAGCGCCTACCAAAACAGTGCCTGGTCTTTTCACTGGTAAGCTGGTGGTGTTCTGTAGTGTCCTGCCCGATGAAAAGGTTGAAGTAGAGCTAACCGTAAACGTTTTTCCTTCAGACCGCCTTTCCGACCAGCTTTATCGGTCTACCGGGGCTGGTCTACCGGTAAAATTGCCCGAAAATGCCCGAATTGAACTGGCGCTGGATACCAACAATCTGTCGCTAGTGCCGGGCGAAAGCCTTGAGCAACTGGTTAGCCTGGTAAATTATTCCCCCATACCCGATTTGTTTGAATTGAAACTGGATGGGTTATTGGAGCCGTGGTATCACTTTTCGACCTCCAGCCTCAATTTATTCCCGAATTGGAACGAACAGTTTTACTTGCTCATAGCCCTTCCCTTGACTGCCGTGCCTGGATTATATCCGCTCCGGTTGATGGTAAAAGGGCAGAATTACCCCGAACTGAACACCGAGCAAAGTATTCTGTTGCAGGTTTTACCGCCACTACCTGTCATTGAAAGCCCTTCGCCCGAACCTGAACCCGAAGCGATGGCAGAATTACCTGTTGTGGTTATTGAAAGTGCAGCAATTACGGTTGAGGAAAATGAAAAAGACGAGGCTCCGGCCCAATCCTTCAGTTTTGCTTCCTTCTTCCAGAAAGAACTGGCTCCCGCTCCAGCCCCACAAATCCCGGCAGTTGCACCCGAAAATGCCGCCTCAACCGAGGTCTATACCCAACCGACTACCGGATTACCCGGCTTAAACGAAGGTACAGCCCCGGTAAGTCCCTACCAGCCGCAGCCGCGCGCGGAATTTGCGCCTCAGACTTCACTGGCCGGTCTGATACCGGTTTTTACCCCGCAAGAGGAAGCCCCGGCCCCGGAATTTATTCCAGTGGAACCGCCGCCAATGACGGTAGCCCCGCCTCACAAACGCACTTTATGGCAAAAAGTTAGCGGCCAGGGTAAACAAGACCCTACCCCCGCCCTCGCTAAGATTGACGAAAGCGTTTACTGGCGGGCGGCTCCGCAGAATACCCAGGGTGAACAAGACCAAACCCAGGCGTGGAAGAACGACCAGGCCGGACAGGCCAAACCTGCTGGAAACTTCCAACCGATTGGCGGTCCTAGCCTGCAACCCCAGGCCGGTCAGCGGACTTATACGCCGATAAGCGCCGGGGCCGGTGAAGTGGCGCGGGTCCAGATTACCCTGGAAAAACCCCACATGACTATCGTGGCAGGGGACAGTGCTGCCCAGCAAATTTTTATGATGAACCTGACCAGCCTACCGGATAATTTTGAACTGACTATCGAAGGGTTGCCCGGAAACTGGTTCAAGTTTGAAAATTCTACGCTCAACCTGTTTCCTAACTGGAACGAGCATACCGAACTGACGATTAATATCTCTGAAAAAGTTAAGCCTGACCTGTACAAAGGCCGCATAATCGCCTCAGCTACGGCTCAAACCGGGGTAAGAGCGGTAATGCCGATAGAAATTGAAGTGTTAGCGCCGCTGGTAGTCCAGGCTCGTTTGCAGCCGCACCTGGGCAAAGGTTACAAAGCCCACTACGAACTACTGCTACGTAACCGCTCTATGAGTGAAGGTCTGATGACCTTGCAATGGTCCCCCCGCAATGAATTTAGCATGGGCGAGTTTACGCCGCCCCAGGTAGTACTCGCGCCCGGCCAGATTCAACATATCAAGTTGCAAGTCATGTTACGTAAAAAGACCCCTAGCGACCAGGCTCGTCAGGCGCAGCCGTTCGAGGTGATGGTTCAGCCCCAATGGACAGTGGCCCAACTGCCGGTAGTAACGGCCTCGGTGACAGTCGAAGGCGAATATAGCCACCGGTCCCGCTGGGTTTTCCTTCAACGCCATCCGGTACTCTTTACCTTCATAACAATTATTTTGGTGGTGGCATTACTCTGGAACTTGCTGTTGTTGCCGTTTATCCAAAATACGCTTTTGCTGGTAAGCACCGACAAGATTAGCTATAGCAATGTGGCCTCAAAAGTTTTGATAGCCAATCAACAGGGCTTTAACCAGCAGGTGGCCCAGGCTAATCCGTTTTTGGCCCTCTTCCCAACCGATGTTAAGTTTATCCAGGAATCTCAAAGGGACTCTAAAGGCGTAATCGAAATCAGAATGCAAGCTTTTGTATTTGATGCTTCCATTCGGGGAACTTTGCAAGTTGATGCGGTTAAAGGCGACCTGCTTTACGTTGCAAGCAATAGAAATCAACTGGGAAGTTTCCCCTGGATGTTCATCCCACCGAATAAAGTGGTCGAGAAGCTGAATGCCAAACTAAAAGCCTGGTTGAAAAACCAGAATCCGCCGCAGCGTCTGGATGATGTTTATGTAGAAGGTAACACCCTCTTTCTGAAGTTGAAAAACTGCCAAATTGGGGAAGTGGCCTGTGCGTAGTTTAAATTTTACGTTTATTTAACGTAAAATTAGCGGTCTTAGTCTTTAAGTAATTTAGCTAACTTTGCAGTAAAAGTAAACTGAATTACGCTCTAGGACGTAGAACATGTTAGAGAACTGGAAATTGCTATGTTAGCCAGAGATATAAAATTGACCGGAAATGAAGCAGCCCAGGCTTTACGTGTTTTTATGCTTGGCCGTTTTGAAGTAGAACAAGGCATCCGGCTGATTGAAAGTGAGCAGTGGCGCAGTGGCAAGGCCCGAAACCTTTTCAAAATCCTTTTAACTCGACGTTCTTACCAGATTAGCCGCCAGGAAGCGACCGAATTGCTCTGGCCCGAACTGGATATGGACCGGGCGGCCAACAATTTGAACCAGGCGGTCTACAGCTTGCGCCGGACCCTCGAACCGGGCCTGGAAAAACCCAGCAATTCGGTTTATCTGCGGACCGAAGGCTCCAAGTTACAGTTGAATTACAACTTGATCGGCTGGGTAGACCTGGAAGAATTTAAACGGTTGTGCCATCAGGCCCAGCAAAATAGCAGCCTGGAACTTTATTCTCAGGCAGCGGCCCTCTATGGTGGCGAATTTTTACCCGAAGACCTGTACGAAGATTGGTCAGTCGGAAAGCGCGAAGCTTTGCGCCAGGAATGGACTGAACTCTTGTTGAAAATGGCGGCCTTACATAAAGAAAAAGGCCAGGAAGAAAAATACCAGCGTTGTCTGCAACGTGTCCTGGAAAGCGACTTCTCGCACGAAGAGTCAGCTTTAAAGCTGATGCAATCTTTGTCCGAAAACGGGCGGCGGGAGGAATCCATGCAAGTCTACCGCCAGTTTGCCAGCAAATTGCAGAGCCGCCTGAATATCGAGCCGCTACCCTCCACCCAGGAACTATACCAGGACATCGTGGCCGGGCGGATTTCGGTCCGGTCTGCTTCCAACCGGTCGGTATCACATATTGCCCTGGTTCAGCCTGGTAATCCGGCTGAACCGGAGGCCAGCGCCGGGGCAGGGCCAGAGTGGCCGCAAAATTTCCTTTCCTATCCCTTTAACCCGCTATTCCCGGTTATAACCATTCAGGAGGAAAAAGGTCTAATAATTGGCCGCCAGACCGAGCAAGCTCTCTGGAAAAACCAGCTTGAAATGGCGCTATCAGGCAAGGGTACGCTGACACTATTTGAAGGTGAGGCCGGCATAGGTAAAACTCACCTGCTGCAAAACCTGGCCGGACAGGCCCGGTTGGCGGGCTTCCAGGTCTTGCACATTACCTGCCACCCCGAACAAACCGATCTGCCGTTCAACCCGGTCAGCGAACTTTTAGAGCAAGCCCTGAGCCGGATGGACGGGCCGGAATTACAGGAATGCCTCAAATATTGCAATCCTGAAATATACCGGCTGCTGCCGGGGATGGCCCACCTGTTCCCGGCTAACCCGGTCGGCAATCCTGATACCAACCCGGAAGCCGTCTTCGCGGCGGCGGCCCAGGTGCTATCCTGGCTCAGTCGGAAGCGCCGGATTGTACTGGTCCTGGACGACTTGCAATACATGCCCGGTCCATCTTTACGCATGTTGCGGTTTTGGCTCAATCATCCAGCCTTGCGCTCACTGGTTTTCATGACTGCCATGCGGCCCAGTGCAATCGAACTGGCTTCCCCTGAACTGGCTCGTTTATTGCAATGGAGTGGCGGGGCCTCGGCTCAAACCTGGCATAAGATGGAGCGGTTGGGGAAATTTGAATTAGCCCAGATTATAGCTCGGAAGTTGGTCCAGCCTGTTAGTACCCTGCTGCTCGACCAGATTTTAGAGATAACCAAAGGTAATTCCTACCTGGCCCTTGAACTGGTTGGAGACTGGCATAAAGACGGCAGTTTACAACTGAAAAATGAACAATGGGAACGAGAAACCGCGTGGAGTAGTCAACTTCCAGTTTCGGTTTCCAGTTATGTAAAACGTATTTTAGGCAGCCTTAACCCCGAAGCCCAGGTATTACTGGGGCTGGCCGCCTTATGTGGCACGACCTTTAGTTTTGAGATTTTACGTCAAATTGTCATGCACCGGCGCGATGGGGCCGGGTGGTGGATAGAACTGGATAAGACGAAACTGGGTCAGACTTTGATCGAAGTTACCGGATGCGGCCTGATAGAAGAAGACCGGCAGGAATACTATTTTACTTACCCCCTGTTGGCGGAAACTCTGGTAGCCGGTCTTTCGCACAGCCAGCGCCAATGCTGGCGGGAAGTAATCGGCTGGGCGAAAAAGAAAGTTGAAAGTGGCCTCTTGGAGTGGGATTATAAATATGATCAAGTTTGAAATTAGCTCACAGATTGTCGAGATAGCGCCCAATAATGTGGCCCAGGTAACGCTGAATGTTACCAATACCAGCCAGATTATTGACTTTTTTACTGTCTCGATAGAGCCACTAATTAGTCCTGAAACAATGGGCCTGTATCCCGGCTGGATAGAAATTAACCAACCGGGTTTTTCACTGCGCCCCGCCGGGGACTCCGGTCGTGGTGGCGATAGCACCCAGGTCGTTACCTTTAAAATCAATATTCCACCCCAGGTCTACGCCGGTAACTATGCCGGGCGAATTTTAATCGTGGGCCGCAGTGGAGCAGATAATAGCACCGAGCTGCCTTTTAACATTGTAATTTCCCAGGTAGACGCTCAAACCCTGGAAATTATTCCGTTAGACCAGAGTTCGCGCAAATCTACCGAAGTCTATCGGGTAGTCATTAGCAACCAGGGCAACGCCCCTCATATATACTCGCTTTATGCAGAAGACCCTACGGATGACCTGCGGTTTACCCTTGACCCACCCGAAGTACCGCTCCGGCCAGGTGAACAGGCCGCCATTACACTCAAAGCCCAGCCCCGCCAGCGCAACTGGGTAGGTGATGAACAAAATCATAGCTTCAAGGTTAAACTGGAAGGTTCCGACCAGGAAATTAATGGTTCCTTCAAGCAAAAGGCTGCCATTGCTCCCCTGCACTGGTTTGGCCGTCACTGGGGCCGGGTAGTCTTTTTCCTGGGCGTGTTGCTGGTGCTGCTGATTGTGGCTGGCATCTTCTTCTTACCCATGCTGCTGAAGGTAACTACTTCCGCTTCTTGCGGCCCGGTATCGCTGCGTAATGTTAACGTACTCAGCAACGGCACTACCACCAATATTCTGGTCAGCGGGCGCAACGGAACCCAGCCTTATGCTGTGTCTGTCACAGAGCAAGCCGACAAATTGCCGGGCATTTACGCCAGCCTGGTATCGGTTTCACCAGACGGGCGGCGGATTGCCTACATCACTGCCAGCAACCTGGCAATGGACGATGCCCGCATCTGGATTAAAAACCTGGACAGTGATCAGCCGCCTATCGCCAGTATTCCTATTACCAGCGGCCTATGGCCGGTCGCGCCGGTCTGGTCTTCCAACGGTGAAAAATTAGCCTATGTTGTGCGTCACCCTACCCCTGTAGCCGCTGCGGCAGCGCCTTTAATCACTACGGTCGCTCCAGCCGGTTCTCCGTCATCGGCTGGTATTAGTACGACTGCCGCTGTAAATACAACCGCCCCAGCCGCCGGACAGACACCGGGCGCGGAAGCTGCCAATCCTTCTCAGCTTGACCTTTATCTTGTAACAAAGTTGGGGGAAGATGCTAAAAAACTATCTT
>JAYSYV010000317.1:0-6335 GCA_043727245.1 Chloroflexota bacterium
CAAGTGCTTTTCCTGGACGAACCGACTCAAGGGCTTGACCCCCAGAATCGCGACCGGATATGGACTTATATCCGCCAACTCAAAGCCGAACAGGGTTTAACCATTCTGCTGACGACCCACTATATGGAAGAAGCCGAGCAACTGGCCGACCGGGTGGGCATTATAGATTACGGCCGAATTATTAAGAGCGGCACTCCCGAAGAACTTATCGGGGCGCTGGGCGAAGATGTGGTGACAATCCTGGGGAGCGGCGAAACCGGCCGCTTTTTGGAAATTCTGCGGCAGCAAGCTTTTGTAGATTGGGCCAACGAGTACAGCCCCGGCCCACTGCAAGGGGAAGATATGTTGTCTACCCCGGTAATACCCTCAATTCAGGTTGGGCTGAAAGAACAGGCCGGGAAATCTTTGCGGCCTATCGTGGAACTGGCTGAACAGGCTGGTTTCAAGATTGCTGACCTTTCGATTAAACGCCCCAGCTTGAATGATGTTTTCCTTAAATATACAGGCAGGAGGCTGCGCGACTGATGGCTACAACAGTTGAGAAACGACTGGAAACAGTCAATAATCGGGCCAGGACGGGGCCGGGTAAAGGGCGGGAACTGGCCGGAGGGGTTTATACTCTCTGGCGAAAGCACATGAAAAAGTTCTCTCGCAGCGTGATGGAAATCGGGGGAACCCTGTTCACTCCGATTCTGTGGATGCTGCTGTTTGGCCTCTCGATGGGCGGCATGGTCAAGGGGATGACCGACTTTACGCCCTCGGTCAACTATATCGCTTATATCACGCCCGGTTTAATGCTGCTGACCTGCCTGACGGCGGCTATCCTGGGCGGCACGACCTTGTTGATGGAACGGACCAGCGGTATTATTAAAGAATACCTGATTGCGCCGGTCCCTCGCATAGCGGTCTTGCTCGGCACTATGTCAAGTTCAATGACTAAAGCGCTAATGCAGGCGGTCGTGATTATTGTCCTGGGACTACTGCTCGGTTCCGGGCTAAACCTGAACCCGCTGGATTTTGTAGCCGGGCTGGCTATCCTGCTGATTTATAGCCTGGGTTTCGTGGGTATCGCGGCGGCGGCGGCCAGCAAGGCCAGAGGCATGGAGTCGTATCACACTCTGATTGGCGTGCTTAACCTGCCGGTGTTATTCTTGAGCAACGCCCTCTATCCTTTAGAGAAAATGCCAGCAGTCCTGGCAGCCCTGGCCTACTTCAACCCGACCACGTATGCCGTAGATGCCACCCGCAACCTGTTTTATGGCGCGAAGCTTGAAATCGGCCTCTGGCTGGATATACCAGTCCTGCTGGCTTTTATGGTCCTGGGGGTCTGGTTCGGCTACCGCACTTTCCAAAAAGCGGTAGCCGACCCGGCGTAACGTGTTAAACGAAAAGGGAGTATTTATTCGTGTGGTGGCTGCTGCTACTGGCTGTATTGCTACTGTTATTACCGGGCATCTGGGCTAACTTCTGGTTCCTGGGAATAGGGCTGATGGCCTGGATTGTAGCTTCACTGCTCAACCGCATGTGGTATTGGCGGGTCACGCACACCGTCCGGCTCAACCGAACCATCCAGACCCAGGCTTTTTACGGCGACATAGTGGAGGTCGAAGTTACCCTCCACAACGGCGTACGTCTGCCCATCCCCTGGCTGCGGCTGCAAGATACCATTCCGGGCTACCTGAAAGCCACTCCAAGGCCGGAATGGCTGGTTTCGGTCAGGAGCCAGGAAAAGCTGCGCCTGAATTACAAGCTGGAATGCAAGCGCCGGGGCCGTTACCAGATTGGCCCGCTGGAAGGTAAAATGGGCGTGCTGCTGGATACCGGCAAAGAGGCCAGTGGCGACTGGCAAAGCTGGAATAAAGTTTCGCGACTGGTGGTCTATCCCCAGGTAGTGCCGCTGGAGAGATTATTACTGCCCAGCCGTCTGCCGATGGGAAACATGCGGACGCGCCAGCCGCTTTTGCCCGACCCCAGCCGGATAGCCGGGGTCAGAGAATACCAATCGGGGGACGACCCTCGCCAGATTGATTGGCGAAACACGGCCCGCCAGAGCCAGCTAATGGTCAAAGAATTCGACCGGACCCGTGTGCTGTCGATGGCAATCTTCCTCGATTTGCGCCCACCCGACCGCCAATACGCCTGGCAGCAGGTCGCCGAAACTTCTATCGTGGTCGCGGCCTCGGTAGCTACCCGCACTTTTGACCTGAAGCAGCCGGTGGGCCTGTTCAGTAACGGGTTTGACCCCGGCTGGGAGAAGGTAAATTACAAGGAAGGGGAGTTGCCGGAATGGGGCCGCCCTGAAATGTCTCCCCGTAACGGCGGAGCCTGGCTCTACGAGATTATGGAACGGCTGGCCGGTATCGAAGCCCGGCCCGACTCGCCGGGACTGGACCAGCTAATCGGCAAGTGGACCAGCCGGTTGCCCTGGGGTTCGACCATCGCTGTTATAACCTTTGAACCATACCCGGCCCTGGTGGCAGAACTCAGCCGCTTACGCAAAGCCGGGTTTTCGGTGATGGCAATTTTTACCGCCGCTGGCCGCCATACTTCGGAGGGCTATGACGGTATTTTCACCCTGCATGTGCTGGGGGTTAAAATTTATGATGTCAGTCAGGCTGAACAGTTGAGTTTATCGGTATGATGCGAAAAGCTCCCGTAAAATTGGATTTTGAGAAATTAGCGCCTTTCCGGCCCCCGGCCCTGGTGACGCTTTATATAGGCTTGCTTAAGGCCGGGCAGATAACCTGTCTGCTGTCCAGCCTTATTCTAATAATCCAGCATTACAAGCTGACCGCCAGCATGGAAACCGGCTGGCTCATCCTGGCAACCTTCCTGACCCACCTCGCCAGTTTTTACCGGCATCTCTGGCTGGAAGAACATTTCGCGCTGAATTCATTTTTCGCCAAGCTGGGCGAATTTGTAATTATGATAATCGGGCTGCGGCTGATTTTGCTGGCTTTCGGCCAGGTCAGCCCTGTAATCACACTCGATTTTATCTATTACGCGCTGTTCATGTCCGCCGCCTGGTATTCGGGCATGGCTTTCCTACACCAGTTTTACAACCTTTACTTGCAGCCTTACGAAGTCAGCGCGGAAGAAGGGGGCGTTCCGGCCCTGGGCGATGCCTACCACCTCAGTTACGACCACACCCAGGCTTATAAAGAGCTTAAAACCAGCTTTCGCTATATGGCTCTGGTCCAGGTAGCTATCGTACTGAGCGGGGTTTCCCTCATCAATGAAGTCGGCAACAACCCCGGTAAAGCCGGGCTAACCCAAACGCTGGTGCTGCTGGGCGGGATTTATTTGCTGCTGGGCTTGCCGCTGCTGGTCTGGGCCAGGATGCGCTTTTTGCGTACTCTCTGGCAGCTTGATAAGCTAAAAGAGCCTGGCCGCCTGGTGGACCGCTGGGTTTATTACGTGGGTGGGCTGGTGGTGGTGATTCTGGTGGTTACATTTGGCATTTCGAGCCTGGGCGGAATGTTTACTTTGCCAATGCCGACCGCCGGTAAACAAGAGATACTTCCCTCGATTTTCAACCGGTCAACCCCCATTCCGCTGCCTACTCCGCGCCCTTTTACACCCCCCAAACCGCCTGAATCTTCTACCCCGCTAAATCTTGAATGGTTAGGGTTTATCATTCAGGCTCTGGGTGTTATTGCCGCCGCCGCCTTTTTAGGGGTGATTCTCTGGTTCGCCTTCACCCGGTTAATCCAGGTCGGTTGGGTCGGGCCGCAGTGGCGCAAATTTACGCCTGGCGCAATCTGGCGTGTTTTCCTCAATTTCTGGCGTGGTATCTTTGGCAGGAACCGCCTAAAAGACCCCTTTGAAAAAGCCGAAGGGGACGACAGTGGCCGGTTTGACCCGTTTGGCTGGTTAAAGCGCGAGAATCTCCCCGATGACGCACGCGGGCGAGTTCGGTTTTACTATCGCCAGGTGGCTCACCGGGCCGGACGGGCCGGGTTGCCGCGCCGGACCGGCCAGACTCCAGCCGAATACGCCAACTACCTGGCCCCAAATTTAAATGAAGCCCAGGACCAGGCCAACCTGGAAAACCTGACCGGCCTCTACCAGGAAGCCCGTTTCAGTCCACACCCGGTGGAACCGGCCCAGGTCGAAACCGCCCGCGCATCCAGCCAGGGTCTGGTCGCATTCTTCCGGCAACGCTCTCGCCGCGCCCGCATCAAACCTCGCGAACAGGCTGATAAACCCTGAGAATATGGGGCGATTTGCCAGATTGCCCAAATTGCCCAACTTACAGCTTCATAGTTGCCCAAATCTGACCATTGCATTTGGCACAATCTATGCTTTATAACGATTACCCCGGCCCTGTAATCGCCAAACTCCAGGGTGATAAAATCCCGGCGGAACACCAAACATTTTAATAGTCTGGACCGTATATACTCCTGGCGCTACACTTGAATGTGGCTTCAAAGTAACCGGGTAGTTTAGGCCGTCCTAAAGCCGAAAGGAAACTTGCGAAAAATGGCTGTAAAGTTCAAAGTCAATCTACCGATTACCAGTATCACTGCCGATAGTATTCCGGTGGAAGTAGAACTGGATGAACAAGCCCTGGGCGGCGCGTTAGCAATGCTTGTCCAGCAAAAAACCGGTGTGGATAATGTTACAACCGCGATGCTGAGAACTGACTCGGCGGGTAATGTCTACATTGTGGATAGTAACGGCGAGGTTCAGGAAACGAAGGTTAAAGAAAACCCCTCTGTCGCAGCCCTCGTGGATGCAATGAACGCCTTATTGTTCAAAGAGCCAAAAAAGCTCGGTGAAGGCAAATAAGCAAAGGCCCGGCAAGTAATAGCCCGGAAACTCTTTTAATATGAGTGTGATATAACCGATAGTTGTTCGGAACCAACTATGCTATAACCAACTCATCAACCCGGCCCGGTAGGAAAACCGCAGCCGGTAATATTTACACCCCGGCCCGGTAGGAAAACCGTAGGCCGGTAACATTTACGGAACAAGGATATTTGATATGACTATGACACACACACATACTAAAACCAGGAGAGGAAAGCTTGCTAATACTATAAAAGCAGTCCTTTTTGACATGGACGGGACGCTGGTCCAACTGCGAACCGCCGGAAGAATGGTAGTTTTAAACGAAACACTGGCCGACTTTGGCAAGCCGCCCCTGACTGATGCCGACCAGGTGGGGAAGTTCTGGTTTACCTCGGAACGGTACGCTATGATTGATAGCTGGGGAATTACGCGGCCAGAGTTCTGGAAAGCTTTCGACTGCGAACGGCTACTGCAACTCCAACTGGAACATACTTACGCTTACGATGATGCCGGGTTGACCCTGGCTCATTTACATCAGAGAGGCTTGCGGCTGGGGATAGTATCTAACTCGGCCCACGTTTCGCTCAATCCCAAGCTGATGCTTTTGGAAGAAGAAATTGCCAGGGAACATTTCGAGGTAGTGGTTTCCTGCAACGACGATGTAAGGCGCACCAAGCCCTGGGCTGATGGCGTGGAATTGGCCCTGGCGAAAATGAACCTGCGGCCCGATGAAGCTTGCCTGGTCGGGGACAGCCTGGACGATATTGGGGCCGGAAACAACGCCGGAGTCCGGGTGCTGATTGTGGACCGGGGCCAGATTCCGACCCTTAACGAAGCGATGAAAAGCCAAAACTTGCTTTATAAATTTGACGTGATTAACTCGCTGCAACAAATTCCGCAAGCGTTGAGTCTGCCCAGCTTCCGAACGGTCAATGCTGCTGCCTGATTAGTTGCTTGTATTTAGCGCAAATTGACCGCCAGGCAATTTTGTAAGCTCAGACCAACCGCTCTTTCCAATTCAATTTGGGTAAAGACCCTTGATTGGTTAGAATACAGTTAATAGGGCCAAAAGTTCCAGATAATTCCCTAAACTCGTCCTAGAGCCTTCGTTATAGGACGAGATAGGACGAGTTTTCTATGACGAGCCGCTATTTTGAAGATTGTATACTTTGTAAAGTAATGAGAGGAAAAATAATACAAAGGACTGCTATCTCAGTATAGCAGTCCTTTTTGTGTGGGTTAGCTTTTAGAGCTAAGGTTGAAAAGTTGGGTGGTTTTATTACATAGTGTTTAACCTGGGGCTAACCACCCTGCCTATTTGCGACCTCCTTGATGGGCCAGAGGACCATCCGGCTGTCCAATCTGTAACTGGGAAGCGGTCATCTTGCCACTGGAGTCAACTTTTCCTGTAGCGCTGATATTCGCACCGGCTTTAACATCGCTGAGTGATGCGGCAGCCAGACCGTTCAGGTATTTTGTGTCGGAAGTGACTTCAATGGTCAGGCTGGTATCGCGGTCCTTGATAACAATTGTCGAACCGT
>JAYSYV010000318.1:0-2023 GCA_043727245.1 Chloroflexota bacterium
CCAGGAGAGTTTCGCTTCCCTGGCTTCCATAAACCAAACTACACCCTTGTGCCTGACGAACTCTTTGATGAACTTTTAGCTGTACTTTCCGGGGCCGAGTTAAAAGTCCTTATGTACATCATCAGGCGCACCTTTGGTTTTAAGAAAGATGCGGATAATATTAGCCTTTCCCAGATGCTACGTGGCATAAGCACGAGTGATGGCCGTGAGCTGGATAAGGGCACCGGCCTCTCCAAGCCGACCCTTTTGCAAGCGCTCAGGAGCCTTCAGGAGAAAAATATTATCTATACCGAGCGTAACCGGAGTGTTGAAAATGGCGATGAACCCACTACCTACCGGTTGAACGTAGGCCCAAAAACGACCGAAACCGGAGATAATAATACCCGTGGTAAAAAAACTTTACCAGGGGGGGTGGTTAAAAAATCTTACTCCCCCCTGGTAAAAAAACATGACCCACAAGATAGAGTTATACAAGAAACAGAAGAATCTAATAATTCGAATATTCGAAGTAAAAGTTTCGGAAAAAAACCAAAAAAAGAGGATTTAGAATTTACTGAAGGAGACAATGAGGAACTTCCCCAAGCAACCTTAATGGATCCGACCCGGACCCAGGATGGTACTACCAGCCCGGTTGGAAACTCACTCGCTGAAATAAAAGCCTGGCATAAGAGAAATAAATCAAATTCGCTTTCTCAGGCAACCAGAAACTTAACACCATCTGGTGGAGGTGGACCGACCACACCCGCTCTTAACCTCAGGCATGAACTGAGGGCACCACACAACCACCATGACGTGCCAGCAGTAACGGCTTCCCAGGAGGATCGCGAAGTGATTGGAGCTTATATCGAGGATATTGCCCGCGAGTTTCACGATGACGCTCTCTTAAAATCTTCCATAACCCGAGCCGTCCACCTGTTTGAGGAAAGCGGGCTCAGCCGGTCAACCTTTATTTCTAAAATTATGGAGGCAAGATCCGTCACAAAAGAGAGTTCAGGTTCTATCAAGAAGAAAAGTACCAGAGCTCAAAGTGCCTTTGAACTTACTAACCGGATGCCTTATTATTTTCAGGTTCTTGCCGATAAATGCGGGTTGTAAAAAAAGAACAAAGTTTTAGCAAAACCCGCTGAGTTTACATAATATAACACATTGGGGAGATATTTATGGCAGATGAACAAATCAAAATCACTAGCGACTATCAGTATCAAACATTTCTTAATCAGATCCGCTCTGAAATTCAATCTTCGCGTACCCGGGCCGCCCTGGCGGTAAATAGCGAATTAATTTATCACTACTGGCGGATCGGCAAAGAAATCGCCCAGAAGTTTGAAGAGCAGGGGTGGGGTACCAAAATTATTGACAAACTTGCGGCTGATCTTAATCAGAAGGGATATTCCCCCCGAAACCTCCGTTACATGCGAGCTTTTGCCCAGAGCTGGCCGGCTGAAGAAATATTGCAACAAGTCGTTGCAAAATTACCCTGGGGTCATAATGTTCGCTTAATTGACGGTTGCAAGGATCCCATTGAGCGGGAATGGTATGCCCGTAAAGCCCTGGTGAACGGATGGAGCCGGGATATTTTGACTTTGCAAATAGATAATAGCTTATATTTACGCCAGGGAAAGGCTGAAACCAACTTCTCCACTACGCTTCCCCCGTCCCAGTCAGACCTGGCTCGCCAGCTCCTCAAAGACCCTTATAACTTTGAATTTTTGGACCTGACGGAAGCAGCCCAGGAGCGCGATGTCCAACAGGGGTTGCTAGAGCATATCCGGGAATTTCTGATCGAAATGGGAAGCGGTTTTGCTTTTTTGGGTAGTAATTACCACCTGGAGGTAGCCGGAAAAGACTATTACCTGGACCTGCTCTTCTACCATGTAAAACTGCACTGTTATATAGTTATAGACCTTAAAGCAACCGAGTTCCGACCGGAATATGTTGGCAAAATGAATTTTTATCTGGCTGCGGTAGACGCTGAAGTAAAAGCTGCCGAAGATAAGCCCAGTATCGGTATTGTTTTATGCAA
>JAYSYV010000319.1:0-2020 GCA_043727245.1 Chloroflexota bacterium
CCTGGGAGGTCGTTCCTTCTTTTGCTAGATTTTCTTTTTCTTGAGCAAGCTGGTCTTTTGTGGCTAACTGTTCCTGGCCTACTGGCGTTAAAGCCTCAACTTCCAGGTTATCTGTTTGAATCATCACTCTGGGCGGCTGGTCTTTGGTTTGCTCGACCCCTTCGATTCTATCAGCCGGGATTTCCAGGGTCTTTTTAAATAAAACCCCTTTTTGAATTACAATCTTTTCGAGCTGTCCGTCTTTATCATATTTTACATCGGTAACTCTTGGTTTGCTTAAATCAGCTTCACCCAGGTCGCCTTCGGTTGCTTCGATCAGCATGCCAGGTTTAATTTCGGTATCAACCGCATTGTCCGGCGTAGCATCCTGGTTTTGTTGGTCTATCAAGCTGTTTAATTTCCCCCTTATATAGAAATCCCCCGCAATTATAGAAACCTTTAGCAAGGGCTATGCCCGGAACCCCGGCTCTATTAAAAATTAATTGAAAACACCCGGCTACACACCCAATTCTTCCAGCACGCATCCTAATTACTTTGTAAAGTGAGTCGTTCCATGACAAGTCTTGTTTTACAAAGTGCTAAAGGGCCACATTGTTAAACCCGGCCTAGCATATTATGCCTAATCTTTACACAACCTCAGTAACATTGCTGATTTTAGTTAAAAATATTATGTGAGAGTACACGCAAACTTAATTCTTTTTGCACTTGCAAACTGTTGCAAAAGTCGGAAGTTAGGGTTACAATTCTGGTGCAATATTAAAATGTTCTGTAAATTGTACACTGTACGGATATAGCCTCGATAGGAAGAATATAACAATGCATATACCTGATGGTTATTTAAGCCCGATAGTTTCGGTGGGCGCTGCCGTTGTCACCCTACCGGCCTGGGCGATTGCCAGCCAGCGAGTTAAATCCGTGTTAAATCACCGTACCGTACCCCTCCTGGCGATTTTCGCCGCTTTTGCTTTTACCATCATGATGTTTAATATACCCGTACCGGGAGGCACAACTGCTCATGCCGTGGGCGGCACTTTAATTGCCGTAGTGCTGGGGCCGTGGGCGGCGGTGCTGGGCATCAGTATGGCTTTGATATTGCAAGCCCTGTTTTTTGGCGATGGCGGTATCCTGGCTATATTTATTAACTGTTTGAATATGGCGGTAGTGCTGCCTTTTGTGGGTTACTACACCTATCGCCTGATTGCGGCCCGCGCCCCCTTGCTTTCGGCCCGGCGGGTCTGGGCGGCTGGGATTGGCGCTTTCCTGGGTATCACCGCCGCCGGTCTACTGGTCGGTATAGAACTTGGCTTGCAACCCCTGCTATTCAGCGAAAACGGCCACGCTCTCTACAGCCCATACGGCCTGAGCGAAGCTATTCCGGCCATGATTATTTCGCACGTTCTGGGGGCTTCTATTGTAGAAGGGCTGATAACCGCCCTGGGTGTAGCTTATTTACAGAAAAATCATCCTGAGTATCTTACCTCTTTGAAAAATATAGTCGCCGGCGCGAATGTGCCGGAAGGTCAGGCTCCCCGGCGGCCAATCTGGCAAACCGGCCTGATAACCGCTCTGGTGGGTTCGGCAATTTTGTTGATATTTGGTTTAATTACGGGCGGCGGCGACCCGGCTAAAATGTTCGGGGCCGGTTGGTCGAGCGTCAGTTGGAGCGATGTCGCCATAATGCTGCTGATCGTGGGCATAATTTCGGCAATACTAATACCGCTAGCCTGGTTCATCCTACCGGCCAGAATTAAAAAGATTGGTACATACTTCACCGCCCTGGCTGTAATTGCTCCTCTGGGTTTGATTACGCCTGGTTTTGCCTATGGCGAGGGCAGCGTTGAAGATGTCAGCAAGGCGTTCGGCTATGTACCAAAGGGGTTACATGATCTTTCGAGTATTTTCAGCGCCCCTTTTTCCGGCTATAATGTGCCTATACCTTTTTTCAATGGTGAAGGATCAAAACTCTGGCAGGTCGCGATAGGCTACGAAATTAGTGGTATAGTCGGCATCATGCTGGTAG
>JAYSYV010000320.1:0-2020 GCA_043727245.1 Chloroflexota bacterium
CACCCAAGACTTTCGGTATAAGTATGGACAATTACCGCCGCTTTCTGCCGTCTGAGTGCCGCTTCTATAAGATCGGCAACGGCCTGAGCAGTATCATCCGGTAGGTTATTGATAATTTTGGCGGTCAGCCATTTGTTTAGTAAGGGGTGATCAATACCGACGGCTGATTTATCCTCATTATTAGTTACTCTTTTCGATGTATTCCCCTTCATCTTATGCTTCATATCCCAAAATCCTTTCTACTCATCCAGATCATCTATGACTTTACTAACGATCCAACAAGGTTTAAAAACCCTTTCCCGGCCAGAACCAGACCCAGGGGCAAGACCCATAACGCGCCTGGTGACGGCGGTGTAGTAGGTGCAGGCGCTGGGGCCTGGTCATTCACGGTCTGCTGTGGGGTAGCTGTAACAGGCGAGCTGGCCGTCGGCATAGTAGCGGTCGAGCCTGGCGTGCTGGTGGCGGCCGCTGCTGTTGCCGAAGGAGCTGCGGTAAAAGTCGGCAGTGGCGTTTCGGTCGGTAATACTAACGCCGGTCCCTTCCCTCCGCTTCCAACCGGTGCCAGCGGGATAATCAGGGTTTGCGGGTTTGCTGCCGCTTGCTCTTGCGCTTTGGCTCCGGCGGTTGCCTGCACTATCTCAACTGCTAACGTAGCGGTAGGGGCAGGGGTAGCAGTTGGAATGGCTGTGGCGGTAGGTGGGACCGGCGTTTGCGTAGGAGCCACTATTACCGGCGCTTGAGAGGCCGGGGCAGGTTGTTGAACCTGCGTTACCTGGGTTGGACTGGGTTGCCGTGTCGCAGTAGCAGGTGGCATAGTGGTAACTACCACTAATGGTATTGTGGTTGGTAATAGCTGTGACCCTGTGGTCGCTGCCGCCGTACTTGCGGTTGGTGTCTGAGTTGGCGTTTGAGTTTGAGTTGGTACAGCGGTCGGGAAAGTCTGCGGCGTGGCGGTCGGCTGTGGCGTAGCGGTAGGAAACGGAGTCGCAGTCGGCTGCGGCGTTACCGTAGGTTGCGGTGTAATAGTTGGCTGGATTACCGGTGTGGCGGTTCCAGGAGTGCTGGTAACCACCGGCGTAACACTGACAGTAGGAGTAGTAGTAGGCTGTGAATTAATACTCTGGTTGAAGGTCATCAAAAAGAGAGTTGGCCCAACATAATATAGAGGATCGAGCTGATCGCCCGAAATGAGTAAGTAAATAATCCCTCTGGTGGAGCGGGCTTTAAGTCCGTACATCCGGCCAATCCTGGCGGCCCCTAAATCAACCGCCAGTTCTCTATCCTGCCAGGTCTGGCCGTGGTCAAGGCTCTGGCGGGTCCATAGGATTTGACCATCCTGCCAGATCATCCAGACAACTCCGGTTTGAGAGTTGACCGCTATAGTCGGGAAGGCCGCCCGGCCTCCGGCGTTGGTAATATCCTTTTGGCTGGTCCACTTGCCGGTAGCAGCATTCCAGCGGGATATTCCAGCCTGACCCTCTACCCAGCTAACGTAAATATCTCCACTAATTGGGTCCAACTCGGCTTGTGTCCAGATTGGGCGGGAGAGACCATTCCCGGTAATGTTTTCCGGAGCCGTCCAGCTTCCGTCAAGCTGGCGCATCCGATGGTTGATAATTGAAGAACCCCCTTCGTTAAACACGCCATAAAAGACGTGGGGTAGTCCTGCTTTGTCTACGATAATATCCGGCTCGGCGGGACGGTAGCCTGCTAAAATTCCTAGTTGTACAGGCTTACTCCAGCTGCCGCCCTGGTTAGAACTTTCAATAAACATCAGGGCATCGCCGCCTTCCCGGCGCTCCTGGTAAGTAATGAACACTTTGTGCTGTTGCTGGGAAACCGCTATGTCGGTTTTGATGGTGTACTTATCCTGGCCGTAGATTTCCTGGGTCAGGTTGCGGTAGAGCGGCACGTTACCTGCCCCTTTTTGAACCGAATTGTAGAAAATATTGTAATTACCGGCCTCGTTGCGAAGAGACCAGACCGCGTGCAGGGTGCCGAATTCGTCGTAAGCGCAGTC
>JAYSYV010000321.1:0-6309 GCA_043727245.1 Chloroflexota bacterium
GCACATGCCTTTGCGTAATTGCATACCTCGCACCGGCTGGCGGAAGTTAGGCACTTGCGGCTCCTCGTGGACTTTGCGACCGATGCCATGCCCGACATACTGGGTGACAATGCTGTAACCCTGCTTTTCCACGTAGTCATGAATGGCATTAGAAATGTCATAGAGATGGTTGCCCAGCTTCATCTGGCTAATACCAATAAAGGTGGCTTCGCGGGTCACATCTATCAGCTTACGGGCCTCTGCGCTGACCTGGCCGACCGGGAAGGTAGCCGCGCCATCGGCATTCCAGCCCTTGTACGTCGCGCCCACATCCAGGCTGATAATATCGCCTTCTTTTAGTATCCGTTTGCCCGGAATCCCGTGAACCACTTCTTCATTAAACGAAATACAAATGCTGCCTGGAAAACCGTACAGACCCTTGAATGCTGGAATCATCCCTTTGGACCGGATAAATTCTTCGCCAATTTTATCCAATTCTTCGGAAGTAATACCGGGCTTGACAAACTTGGCTACTTCTTCAATAGTCTGGCCGACCACTTTACCGGCCTGCCGCATGTAATCAATTTCGCCTTTTGTCTTACAACTGACCATAAATGCTCTCATTTTTATTATTACTCTTTATTACTATTATTGTCACAAAGCCAAAGTTGGCGGTTCTCCCGATTTCCCAGGAGACCGCCAGCCAACTTAAAGTCTATTTTATTAATTCTCTCCCGGTAGGGGCGAGGCAAATTATTTTGCACTCCTGAACAACTACCTTCGCCGGTCGCTTGCCAGAGCCGTTACGCCACTAACGACTCTTTAGCTTCCCCCAAAAGAATCTTCTTCTTTTCCTCATCAAAAGGAACAGCCTTGAGGGAGTCAATAATGTCCTGAGTAACCTGTTCTACCGACTGCTGCCCATTTATTTCGAGCAAAAGACCCTGCTTTTTGTAATAATCTATCAGCGGCATAGTCTGGTTGAAATAGACCTGGAGCCGTCGCTCGGCGGTAGCGCGCTTGTCGTCATCACGCTGATAAAGCTCGGCCCCATCTTCATCGCAGATACTCTTAGCTTTGGGCGGATTATTCAGCTCGTGGTAAGGGGTCTGGCAGACCGGACAAATCCAGCGGCCACTAAGCCGTTGCAGAAGGGAATCGGTTTCCACTTTGACGTAGATAATCCGGCCAATCCCTTCGTTAAACCTTTCGCGCAGGGCTTCATTAAGCGAGTTGGCCTGGAAGATAGTCCGGGGAAATCCATCTAAGAGCGCACCAATCCGGCAGGCTGGGGTATTCAGGTGTTCCATAATCATTTCAATGACGGTTCCATCAGGAACCAGCTCACCCCGGTCAATATAACCTTTGGCTTCAATGCCAATTGGCGTACCCTTTTTGATATTCTCACGGAAAAGATCGCCGCTGGAAACATGAGCGATTTTAATGCGGTGGGTTAAAATATGGGCCTGTGTTCCTTTACCGGCTCCCGGCGCTCCCAGAAGGATTAAATACATAGTGCGTTAGACCTCCCTAAATGGCATCCTTGCTAGTATGTAGCTCCGCCATTGCAGCTACAAACCTGGCGGTTTAATTAATCCGCATCTATAGTTCCGCCTCCACAAAATAGCTAAAATATACCCGCATCCTGACCGCAGCTTCAGACTGGTGGAAATGAAAAATAACTATTAAGTTCCGCTAAATAAACTTGGTACGACGTTACCGGCTGAAAACCTGACTTAAAAGGCAGCCTGATGAATGAAAATAGAAACTATCTATCTATAAATATTTCACAATCTAACTTTATTATAGCATAGGTTTATAATTGTGAACAAATCCAGGCTGTTTTATTCAATTAGTATATTTAATAACAAGCATAGACCGGAGATAGGAAAAAGGGCATCCTGGCTTTATCAAGGCCGGGATGCCCTTTTAATTTCGGAAATTTAGCGCAGAATACCCTGATATTCTCGCATAACCAGTTGCGCTTCCAGTTGCTTCATGGTGTCCACCGCGACCCCGACCACAATCAGCAGCGAGGTGCTGTTGAGGAAGGTAGTCACCTGCGTCTGGACAAGCAGACCCAACAGGAACGGTAAGATGGCAATCACTCCCAGGAAGATTGCGCCTAACAGGGTAATCCGCACCAGCACCTTCATCAGATACTCGTTCGTTGGACGGCCTGGCCGGAATCCCGGTATAAAGCCCCCTCGGTCTCGCAAACTTTCAGGAATGTTTTGCTGGTTGAATAGCACCAGCGTATAGAAGTAAGTAAAGCCTAAAACCATCAGGAAATAGAGAATCTGGTACAGGCCGCTGCCCGTCCCGAAGTTCGCTACCACCCAGGTTGCCACTGTACTTACCGGATCATTGACCTGGCCGGGCCGGATAAAGAAGCCCGCAACCGTTGCCGGGAAGATAATGATGGAACTGGCGAAAATCAACGGAATCATACCTGCCGAGTTAACTTTGAGCGGAATATGGGTCTGCTGGCCGCCGTAGACTTTATTGCCCTGCATCTGGCGTGGGAACCGCACCGGGATTTTGCGTTGACCTTCCTGGATCAGAATAATGCCAACTATCGCTATCAACACCACCAGGAGGGTAATAATTATAGAGATAATATTCTGACCGAGGCTGGATTGACCGGCCTGGACAAAACGTTGGGGCAGACCGGAGACAATTCCACCAAAGATTATTATTGAAACACCGCTACCGATACCATACTCGGTAATCAGTTCACCCAACCAGACCAGTAGAATTGTCCCGGTGGTCATAGACACCACGGCAGCAAGGGTCAGGAGCGGGTCGGACCCGGTCCCAAACAAAGAAAACCGCTGGGCATCCCCACCTGTAATTATACCCTGGCTTTTCAAAAGAACTATTTGTCCGTAAGAAGTCAGGGCTGCAATTGGCACAGTCAAGATATGAGTATAGCGGTTAAGGCTCTGGCGACCTCGCTGGCCTTCCTTTTGCAAACGTTCAAAGGCCGGTATAATCGGCGTTAAGAGTTGAACGATAATCGAAGCCGTTACATAGGGATAGACCCCTGTCGCAGCGATGGAGAAGTTACTCAGGGAACCACCGGAGAAAATATCCAAAAAGCCCAGCACACCACCGATACCGGGTGTACTGCCTGCCGGGGCACTACCTGCGTCGCCTGAAATAAAACCTTTCAACCGGCTTAAAACTTCTGAAGAAATACCGGCCACTGGTACGTGAGCGATGAACCGGAAGATTACCAGTACGCCCAGCACAAACAAAAGTCGCCGGCGTAGGTCTGGAATTCTGAACGCTCTAATAACCGCCTGAAGCATAAAATGATACTCCTCTAAACCAGAAAGATATTAGCAGAGTCCGGCAACATACCGGAATAACTGACGCAACCTGGGTCAGGTTGGCTTTACTGGGAAAGTATAGCTAATATAGTAGAAGGCATAGCCACACTAGAATGGCTCTGTTTGTCAGAATCCCATTCTACCATGACTATGCCATTTCGTCTAAGGGTTATTATTCGGCTGCTGCTGCGGCCTCAACCTCGGCTTGGGGGCCTTTGCCTTCCGGCCAGGCCATTAGCTCGAATATTTGGCCTCCAGCCGCTTCGATTTTCTGACGAGCTGATGCTGAGAAACGGTGAGCGTGGACCGTAATCGGGCGAGTAATTTCACCAACACCGAGAATTTTGACCAGGCGCGTAGTCGCACCGGCTTTGTCCAGACCACCCAGCAAGGTGATAATCTTCTGAGGAATCACCGCGCTGTTGGTGGACTTAATCAGGCCCAACTCGGTCAGCGTGGCTGGAGTAAACTCGCTGGCATCCTGTTCAGCCAGTTTCGCCAGATTAACCACTTCGTAAGCCACATGGTTCGGGTTGCTGAAACTAACACCCCGTTTGTAACCCTGACGTTTGATGGAGTTGGTCTTGGAAGGGCTACCTTCAAACCATACCGGCATTTTGCTGTGACCGGTTCGGGCTTTCTGGCCCTTCTGGCCGCGTCCGCTGGTCTTTACCGAACCACTACCGTAACCGCGACCAACGCGTTTTCTGTTCTTGGTACTGCCGATTGCCGGCTGTAAATCATGCTGTTTCATTATCTAAAAATTCCTCTATGGTGTAAGACCATTTTACAGAGCTTTATTGGCTTCCGGCCCTGTTAAACCAGGTGAACCGGAGCGGCTCCTTTTGGGGAAAATGGTCCGAGTTGGCCTCGCATTAAAACACCACTAACGGCCAACTCTTAAAATCGTTAAACGCAGAACGTGAAACGTAGAACGGTAACTCGTCATCAGGTAACATTTTTGGTAGTTAAACCAACTATTAAGCGTGTTACCTTTGTACTATTACCGTTCCACGAAATTACGATTAGATTTCCTCGAATTTGACCCACTGCCGTACAGTTGTAATCATTCCACGAACCGCCGCATTATCCGGTAAAGTGTGGGAATCATTGATGTGGTGCAGGCCAAGCGACTTGATCGTATCTTTGTGATTGCCTCGCGAGCGGATGGGGCTTTTGAGGAGGGTCACTTTAAGCTGTTTGCTCACCGTCTGGGGAGCATCGTTATTTTCTACCGTCATCATTACCTCTAATCTGAGCTGCTCACAGCGCCGTTATTATCTCCGGAACCGCCGCTGTGGGCGTTATCAACCCTGGGAGCGGGTGTCCTCGTATCGTCTTGGCGAGGTGCGCTGCCGGGAGCCGAGCCTTCAGCCCGGTTTCCGCCGCCGCCACCACCGTAAGTCCGTCCACCGGCGCTACCACCACTGAAAGAACGTCCGCCAGCACCGCCGCCAAAGGATTGGCCGCCTGCGCCAGGACCACGATTCGGTCCACCACGATTGTCGCCACGACCGCCGCCTGGACCACCAGGTCCGCCCGGTCCACGACCACCACCGCCCGGTCCGCCACGGTTGTCACGACCACCGCCGCCCGGTCCGCCACGATTATCGCGGCCCCGGTTGTCCCGGTCCTTGCGGTTGCGTTCACCACCGCTGCCCAGTTGAGGCACGAAGATGGTAATGCGCTGCTTGGGAGCAATAATCTTCTGGTCGCTCGGTCCCAGACCAAAGCTGCTGAAGGGCTTGCCGCGCTTGATTTCCTCGTCCTCGCGCAATTTGAGCGATTGGAGGGCTTTGATGGTGGCCCGTACCGAGTTCACCGGGTTGTTGTTACCCAGCGACTTGGACAGCACATCTTTAACTCCAGCCGCTTCGAGGACGGCGCGAACCCCACCACCAGCGATAACGCCAGTACCAGGGGAAGCCGGTTTTAGCATAACGGTGCTGGCACCGAAATGAACTGTGACTTCGTGAGGAATGGTGCGTCCTTCAAAAAGAGGAACTTCGATGATGTTCTTCTTCGCGTCGTCGCTGCCCTTGCGGATGGAGTCCGGTACTTCCCCGGCTTTGCCAAGACCAGCGCCAACATGACCCTGACCATCGCCAACTACTACCATCGAGCTGAAGCTGAAACGGCGACCACCCTTGACCACTTTAGCCACCCGGTTGATCTGCACAACCCGTTCTTCCAGGTTGTTTAATTTATTAGCGTCAATTCTAGCCATTTAAATCTCGCGCTCCTTAAAATTCCAAACCGGCTTCGCGTGCGCCATCAGCCAGTGCTTTAATTCGTCCGTGATACAGGTAGCCTGCCCGGTCGAATACAACACGGGTAATGCCTTTGTCTTTAGCTCGCTGCGCTACCATCTGGCCGACTTTCTTGGCCTGGGCCACTTTGGGGTCTTCGGCACCCAGTTCGCTCTTTACGGGAGCTTCGACTGTGCTGGCCGCGACCAAAGTGAAGCCTTTGTCGTCGTCAATAATCTGCGCGTAAATGTGGTTGGCACTGCGGAAGACGTTGAGGCGCGGTCTTTCGGGCAAACCATAAACTTTAGCGCGTACCCGAATCTGCCGCCGCTTGCGCGGACTCAAATCTCGTCTAATTCGCTTCATATCTTCTCCTTAAAGTGCTGGGCCTGGCGCGGCTGGGCCGGTGACTTATCTTACCCGACACCAGGCCGCTTTACCCAGGACTAATTACTTCTTGCCAGCTTTACCTGACTTCCCAGCCTTGCGCCGGATGACTTCATTAGAATAACGTACGCCTTTGCCCTTATAAGGTTCCGGGGGCCGCATCGAGCGAACGCGGGCGGCTTCCGAGCCGACCAGTTCCTTGTCAATACCTTCGACAAACACCCTGGTAGTACCTTCTACGCCGAACTTGATGCCCGTAGGCGGTTCAAGCCGGATAGAGTGGCTGTAGCCCAGGAGCATAACCAGCATATCACCGTCTTTAAGAGCGCGATAACCTACGCCGGAAATATCGAGGTCGC